>CAJQMI010000144.1 GCA_905479395.1 uncultured Flavobacteriales bacterium | reverse complement strand
CTTCCTGTCCGTGTTCGGCGCGCACCCACCCTGCATTCATCGCCGAAAGCGGCAAGGTATTCGTTGGGCTCGGAGGTGGCCCCAACGGAGACACAAAAGACTGGTGGGAATACGATATGGCTTCTGATTCTTGGAGCCAAAAACCGGATTTCCCCGCTTCTCAAAGGCACCATCCGTATCAGTTCGGCATTGACGGCGAAATATTTGTTGGTTTTGGTCACCACGCTGCCGACATCTACAACGAATGGTACAAATATGAACCTGACACAGAGGTTTGGACGGAGATGGCTACGCTTCCGGCTGAGGGGCGGGTCGCGGGTTCGCAGCTCGCTTATGACGGCATGGGCTACGCACTGAGCGGGGATGGTGATGATCACAGTTCGATGATGACCGGGGAACTATGGCAATACGATCCGCAGGCCGACTCATGGGAGGAGTGGCCGGCGCATCCAGGGATGTCTCGCTGGGCTCCATCATCGTTCATCATCAACGATGAAATGTACCTGATCAATGGAATGAGTTTGGACCCTGGTACGTTCGATTACATGGAAACCAATTGGAAATTTGCCATGGTTCCGCCACAGGCTTTGGATTTGGAGGTGACGAGCTACCTCGGAGAAAATGTGATTTGCACCGGGGATGAATTGCCCATCACCGTTCGCCTTACGAATATGGGAGCGAATGATTTCACAGCGGGCGATGCTTCAGCACTGGCCGTGGAAATGGTCATCGATGGCGAAGTGGTTTTAGCTTCCGACTGGTCCGGAACATTGACGACTTTTCAATCCACTGACTTTACCATTGGCACCTATACTTTTTCGGGCGCAACGGACTTTACAATTCAAATTTCAGCCTTTGATGATAATGCCGATAACAATGCCTTGCAGGCTTCCGTGTCCACTTCTCCCAGCGCGACCACTGAATGGGAGGTTGAACTAAACACCGATAGCTATGGCGGGGAGACAGGATGGGAGCTGCGCAACGAACTTGGCGCTTTGATCAATTTTGAACTAGCAGGCAATTACCAAGGGGAAACATCTTACGATTTCAACCTCTCAGTTCCCTCGACGGGGTGCTATACGTTCATACTCAAAGACACTTATGGTGACGGCATGTTTGGCTCTCAGTGGGGAGGACAGAATGGGTCTTGTGTCATTCGTTCGCTCGACGGCAACGGCAATCCAACCAATGTGCTTTTTGATTACGACGGTTCGTTTGGATTTGATGAACTTCCTCAGACGATTGATGTCACGACATCGCTTGGAGTCAACGATGATATCAATGATGAAGGCAACGATCTTTCTTTCGGCCTCCGAGCATTTCCAAATCCATTCAGTGACGTGCTTTTCATAAGCCCTGTTGGCATGTCTCTTGCGGGTTCGGACGGGAATTCACTGCAGCTGGAGGTCTTTGACCTGCAGGGCCGTATGATTTTTCAGAGCACTGAAAGGATGACTTACGGCGCTTCGCTTGGTTTGGACGCAGCTGATTGGACGGCTGGGCCTGTGCTCATTCGCTGGAGCACCGATAAGGAATCGGGCTCTTTCCGAGCCATTAAGAACTGATAGCGGTTCGGCTGACCGACAGGTCAATGCACAAAGTGCACGTGGCCACGCATCTCGATTGGAGCGGGAGAAATTAGGCTGGATTCGTCCGTTTCCAAGCGATAGACCAAGCGCCAATTGTAAACGGTGTTTTGAGCGTAATAACCGCTCATTGCAGAGTCGTCAAGGCCGAAATTCACCTGCCCGTACCAGCCTTTTTCAGGGTCCTCTGTGACGAAAACAAGCGTGCCCCAGGGGTTGTAGATTTCCAAGCGATATTCTTGCGCGGCGCATCCAAGAACCGGGAGGAACAGGTCGTTCACGCCATCATTGTCCGGAGTAAATGCATTCGGTACATAAACGGGGCATTCGCAATACTCCAACTGCACCTCAAACGTTTTGCTCACTGTGTCGCATGCATTGGCGGCGACGATGGTGTAAAATCCTTGACGTTCGATGACGATGGCAGGCGTGGTTTCCCCGTTGCTCCAATTGTAACCGATAGGGAAGAGGTTCGACTCGTTTTCAGCACTCACAATCAATTCGCCTCCTTCGCAAAAAGAAAGCGGTTCCACGATGTCGATGAGGACAGGAGCTGCACGGTCCACAATTACTTCGTCTGTCCAAGTGCAACCGTTCCAATTGACGAGCGCACTGTACGTCCCCGGAGAATTGACTTCAATGGATGATTGCACATTGCCCGTGCTCCAGGTCACATCGGCTTCTTCTGGCAGTGGGTAGATGTACAGCGCAGCCGATTCATCTGGGCAAAGCATCTGATCAACGCCGAGGTCAAATATGGGCAAATCCTGTACACCCAAGACAATGGTGTCGGCATAGGAGCACCCGTTTTCAGTGACTTCCACTTCAAACGTACCGGCTCCATTGACCGTGATGGCAGCCGTGTCTGCTCCGTTGGACCATGCCGTCAAATCAGCGTTGGGCAATCCTGTGGAGAATTCAATCGACTGGTCTTCGCAAATGATTTGATCGGGTCCCAAATCGAAGATGGGCAATGGCACATTCTGAACCACCACATCGGTGGTGTATTGGCAACCTTGCACCGGAATGGTGAGCGTATATGTGCCAGGAGAATTGATCCACAACGATGAGGCAAATTGGCCAGAACTCCATT
>CAJQMI010000143.1 GCA_905479395.1 uncultured Flavobacteriales bacterium | reverse complement strand
GAAACGCAGACATCGACGGCAACTTGGATGTTGACGGTAACACCACTTTGGATACGACGGTTATCAACGAGTCGTTTGACTTTGATGGTGGGCGCTTCATCGTACAATCCACTCAAGCCTTGCAGCATGCCGAAATTGCTGGCGAACGAAGCATGGTTTCTAGTGACTTCTCTCAGTATGCCCGAACAGATGGTGTTGGCAACATCGGTGCGGCGCCAGCAGACTCAACTTTCTGGACTGGCTTCGGCTCTGCTTACAATGTTGATTCTTTGCTTGGGTCTTGGTATAGCCAGGGTGATTTCGCAGGTACGATTGCTGCCGTCGAAGACGCTACTTCTGAGTGGGGTGTAGCCGCAGACTCTATTCATATCTACACAGATCGGGTGGATATGAATGCAAACTTGCGTGTTGAAGGTGACTCTGATTTGGAAGGCGCCTTAGACGTTGACGGTGATACTGAGATGGACACTGTAAACATCGATGGATCATTGACTGTAGCGCAATTCGCTGACTTCAACGATAGCTTGGACGTTGCGAAGAGCGTGAACATCCAGGACAACTTGGACGTGAATGACTCACTCACTCTGAACTCTGCTGAAAATGAAGGCCGTATCCTTACGGTTTACGATTCGCAAGGCGGATTGGGTGTGACTATTGAGACAACCAACTCGACTGGATCAACTTCAGAAACGACGTTGACTACGCACAAGTTGATTGTACAAGATGACGCTGTATACAATGGTCACATGGCTATTAACGGTTCATTGGCTGTCACAGGGCAGATCACTTCTGCTCCTGCGCCAACGTCATCTAACCACATCACGAACAAACAGTACGTTGATGATGCAATTGCAGCGGCAATCACACCTCCACAGATGTGGGATTACGAAGCGGTTAATTCAACTTCAGGCGATACCATTTACTACATCAATGGTGACTTGTTGCTCTATGCTACTGAAGAAGATGAGCAGATTAACTACACAATTAAGGTGTATGGTGAAAATCTGAACCAGGCTGGTACAGATATGGAAATCAAAAAAGCGCGACTTCGCAGCCGTGGAAACACGCTAAATTTGAATCCTAATCCTTATAATTGGAATGTCGGTAACGCTGGCCAAAGCGCGAATTTCCAAATCGGATACACGGACATCGTGGATCTCGCTGGCGGTCAATCTGACGGTTATGTTTCTTGTAGCTTGTCGTTTGAGGTAGAGGGTGGTGAACAGTACAATTCAGGATTAACGATCCGGTTCTACTTGGACAGCTCCAACGCTGCTGCAACAGACGCGGACTTCTCGAATCCAGAAGATTAATTGAATAACCCCCAAAAAAAACGAGTAATTATGAAAAAGCTCTTTTACATGTTGTTTGTTCTCGGGGGCGTCTCGATGATTAACCAAGAAGCAACGGCGCAAATTTCGATGGACCGCCAAGCAATAACCTCTGGTTACCACTCGGGAGAAGTTGACGCAATTGGAGACGTACTTGGAGAAATCGATGGAAGCATCGGCCAAGTATTCACTACAACCATTGGGGATGGAAACATCTTCTTGACCCAAGGTTTTCAGCAGATGGCATTCCGAGAATGCCCTGGTGATGTAACTGGTGACAACGCAGTTGGAACCAACGACCTCCTCGCAATCTTGAGCCTCTATGGGGCGCAGGATCCAGAGGTCATCAGCAACTCCGATAACGGAGGTGCTGAAGATCTCAACGAAGACGGAATCGTTGGTACAGCTGACCTGTTGATTCTCCTTGCTTACTACGGTGAGTTGTGTAACTAAAACACCCAGAGCGTAATTAAAGAAAGGGCTCCCCAGATGGGGAGCCCTTTTTATTTGGACTTGGTTGGAGTCATTGAATTCCAAACAAAACCCCCTCAGCGACATCTGTCAACTGAGGGGGTTTTTCATTGGATGGCCAAGTGATGAAAGGACTTCTCTTTGGGAGTCCTTCATGGTTGCAACGCATCATTCGATATCATCACCACGCATGGTGCGAAATCGCCGCCGCGCTTCAACTGCATGTAAGCTGTTGGGATAATCGAATAGAAGTTGCTCAAAATAGCTTGCAGCCGCTTCCTCATTACCGAGGTAGTCTTCATTGAGCCTTCCCAATTCGAAAAGAGCGTCATCCGCCAAAATGTCATCGAAATGGAGGTCCACAACTTCTTGAAACAAAACGAGTGCGGTGTCGACATCTCCCTGTTCCAAAGCCATCTGGCCTTGAGTCATGAGAATTTCGTCTTCCAACGCGTGGCCGGGCCACACGGTGATAATGGAATCGAGTTTGGCCCGAGCTTGGTCATAGCGGTGCTGTGTTGAGAGCAAATCCGCTTGGGCATAGAGCCACATGGGTTCACTGATCGTATCCATAGCATAGTTGTCCGTGATGAGCAGTGACAAATCGATGGCATCGTTTGAAATCAGCTTGGAAGTTGATGCTTTGAGCGCATCAAGTTGGGCTTGTGCCCAATCAAAATCTCCGGCGTAGTAACTGATGCGGGCATTCCTAAATTTAGCTTCGTGGCCAAAAAAGTCATCCTTGAAATCGAGCTCCACTTGCGAGAAGAGGAGAGAGGCGTCCCAAATGTTGTCCTGGAAGACCAGAATATCCCCCAATTCGAGTTTGCAGAGCGCTGCCATGCGATCGTAAAGGGTAGGGATTTCCAAAATGGATTCTAGCGTTGCAATGGCTTCTTCAGGAGCTTGCAGAAAAAATGCTTGTGCGTGCGCCAAGTCTTTGGCGATTCCAGCGGTCTCCACGGTAAGTCCCAAATCGTTGAGGGTTTGCCTGTATTCTACGGTGAGGTTGGCAATGGCTGCATTATCGGTAGGAACGGCATTGAGCAAGGGCTCCATGCGCATCCGAAGTGATTGTGTGCGAGCCGTGAAGAAATACGGGTTGTCACGTCCTTTGCCAGAGACGTAGGAGTAGCAGCGAGCTGCGGTGTCGTAATCCGCATTGCGGGCTGCGGTCTGCGCCAGTTCAACGAGACGGTTCCCATCTTCACCACCTCGCAAATCCAATGATTTGGCGTGAATGAACGCATTGCCAAAGTCTTTCACCTGATTGAAATACCAAACGAGTAACTCCGGATAAACGCTGTCGTCCGGATAATTCCGAGCGGAAGCGATGAGCTTTCCTTTGAGCAGAGTGCCCAATTCGGGATTGTCCAATACGCGAAGGTTGCGAATGAAGCTGTTTTGAATGTTGCGGAAGTAAGTTGGCTTGGCGTGCAGCAAACGCATGGCGGCATCGATCATGCCGTCATAGTTTCCGCGACGACCTTCGAGGTCAACCAATTGGTAATCGAGGTTTTCTACTCCTAGTGCCTGTGCCTTGGTATATACCTCGAGGGCGAGATCCAACTCATTGAGTTTCGTGAATGCATTCGCCAAACCGATCGCGCTGTTGCGACTCGGTTGAAGGCGAGCCATGGCTTCATCAAAAGCGTCGCGGGCTTCGGCTTCACGTCCAAAATGGAGGTAAAGTTGCCCCAATTCTACGTATGCATTTGCCCGAGTGTTTTTACCGCGCATTCGGCTTTTGACCAGTTTTTCAGCGGCATCAAAGTCGTCCAATGCGACCAGTACATCGTAGTACATGTCAAAGACCATCTTGGTCTTGTTCCTCTTCCATATCTGGTCGAGGTAGAGTTTGGACTGCGCGTAGGAGCCTTCGTTGTAGTAAAACTCGGCAAGTTCTAGATCTGATTGGCTCCAACTCGTGGTGGCAGCAATCAATACTGAAGCAACGAGGATCCAGGCTTTTTTCATTCGAATTTCAGTGGAAAATGGAGGTCATTCTACAGAACCACGTTCAAGGATGAGCCGAGCCAAACGTCCTCTTAGCGAGGTTTGGAGGCTATCACTTTTGGGCTTGATTTTTTCTACTATTGCGATTCCACGTGACGCATATGAGCGCGTCTCGTTGATGCTGTTTTTTAGCAATCGGCCCATTTCCAATTCACGCGATAGATTCTGGGCGATGTATGCCGAGTCAATTGGGGTGCCTTGGCTGTCATGAGTGGCTTCGTGGGCAAGAGCTTGCGCCAATCCCCGAAGTTGAAGAAGTGTTCTCTTCTGACTGTTGGCCAAGGATTTACGTCGCTTGGATTGATCTTTGAGGAGGCGTCGAGCCCGAGAAACCTCCGAAATGACTGCACCTTCTTCTCGCGTGACCGTCATGTCTTCATCTTCCAAGAGTAGTTCAAATTCGCGAAGATTCTTCTGTGCCCATTGAAAAGCATTTGCAGCGTCCTCAGCCGGGATGCTCACCAATGCTTGTGCGTCTATCTCAATGGAATCAGCCAAGCCAACAAGTTGGTTTTCTTGGTTTTGAAATTCCACGTTGGTTTCGCACGCACAAAGACTCATTGCGACAATCCAGAAGAACAGCAGAGAATGGATGGTTGTTTGCATGATTCGATCCTTTGGCTCAGGCATCAATGCGTTCAAATCCACAAAATGGGGCCAGTGCGGCTGGAATCTGAATGCCATTTTCGTCTTGATGGTTTTCGAGGAGAGCAGCGACAATGCGAGGGAGCGCGAGTGCAGAACCGTTCAGTGTATGCACCAAATGGGTCTTTCCTTCAGCTCCCTTGTACCTGCATTTGAGGCGATTTGCTTGGTAGGTTTCAAAATTGGAAACAGAACTTACTTCAAGCCAGCGTTCTTGGGCGGCACTCCAGACTTCAAAGTCATACGTCAAGGCGGATGTGAATCCCATGTCACCGCCACACAAACGCAAAATGCGGTAGGGGAGTTCAAGTCCTTCCAACAAACCTTTGATGTGCTCGACCATTTGGTTCAAAAGCGCATAGGATTCGTCTGGTAGTGAGAGTTGTACAATTTCTACTTTGTCAAATTGATGCAATCGATTCAGTCCACGAACATCTTTGCCGTAACTGCCGGCTTCGCGTCGGAAACATGGGGTGTAACCACAAAGCTTGATGGGAAGATCACCTTCTTTCACAATGGCATCGCGGTAGATGTTGGTCAAAGGCACTTCAGCAGTGGGAATCATGAACAGTTCGTCGGCTTGCATGTGGTACATCTGCCCTTCTTTGTCTGGCAGTTGACCTGTACCAAAGCCACTTTCGGCATTGATCATGAGCGGTGGGATGTACTCTGTGTATCCTGCTTCATCTGCTTTTTGCAAGAAGAACTGAATGAGACCTCGTTGGAGCTTTGCTCCTTTCCCTTTGTAAAATGGGAATCCAGCTCCAGTTACTTTCGCTCCGAGCTCGAAATCAATGAGGTCCATTTCTTCGGCCAACTCCCAGTGAGGTTTGGCGTGGCGGTCGAGCGTTTCGGCATTGCCTGATCGGAATGTTTCGACATTGTCCTCCGCATTGCGTCCGGCCACGACATCGCTATGTGGTGCATTCGGAATGGTGCACAGGACGTCATGCATTTGCTGCTCGATGCCTTGCATTTGCTCTTTCAGTGCTGCCGTTTCTTCTTTAAAGGATGCCGTTTTTACTTTGATGGCTTCTGCTTCATCGCGCTTTCCTTCGCGCATCAAGGAACCGATTTCACGGCTCAGAGCATTGCTTTGTGCGAGGAGATCATCCAATTGAGCTTGAGTGCTGCGGCGTTCTGCGTCCCAACGCAGGATTTGGTCGAGGTCGGGACGTGCGTCGATGTGTCGCTTATCTAAAGCGGCTGCAATTTGCTCTCTCTCTTCTCGCAACGATTGTATGGTGAGCATGGCTAATGGGCGATGATTGAATTTATTCCAGCACAGGGCGAGCTGTGAATGTGTAAAAATAAAGAACTCCCGAACCCAATGAAGGGTCGGGAGTCACAAATATGGTTTAACCGAAAGAGATCGAAACGATATCTTCCGTTGTCGGTCTTTTTTTGTTTCAGGAATCTCCCATAGGGACAACAGAAACAAAAGAGCGATTGTTTGCTTTTTTGCGGAATTCAACGACTCCGTCAGTCAGAGCAAAAAGGGTATGGTCTTTGCCGATTCCAACATTCTCACCGGGGTGATGCTTTGTGCCGCGTTGGCGCACGATGATGTTTCCTGCAATGCAACCTTGGCCGCCAAAGATCTTGACACCCAACCGTTTCGATTCTGACTCACGTCCGTTTTTCGAACTTCCTACACCTTTTTTATGCGCCATTATTCTTCAGTTTTCTTCGTTTTGGTGGCTGCCGGCTTCTTCGCTGCCGGCTTCTTCGCTGCTGGAGCCTTCGCTGCTGGCTTTTCGGCTGCAGCTTTTTGGGTGCCTCCAGCTTTGATTCCAGTGATCTTGATTTCCGTCAATGAAGCACGGAAACCATTCAACTTTTGGTAACCTTTCCGACGCTTCTTTTTGAAGATCAGAACTTTGTCGCCTTTGAGGTGGCGTTCAACCTGAGCTGACACTTCCGCGCCGCTTATCGCTGGGGCGCCAACAGTTACATCTCCCTTATTGTCGATGAGGAGGACGCGGTCAAACTTGACCTTCTTGCCTTCTTCAACGTCCAATCGGTTGACGAAAACCTGCTGGTCTTTCTCTACCTTGAACTGGTGCCCTGCGATCTCTACGATTGCATACATGATTCGATTGTATAATGGTCCCCGAAAATAGGGGTGGCAAAGGTATAGGAAACTTCGGAACTTTTCAACAATTCCACGAATTGTCTTCTGCGTGGTTTCAATTCATTTTCTCGTTTTGCGATTGGTTAGCCATACACCAGTTAATATGCACGCTCCAGCTGAAAGATGCTGCGTGTTTAATAGTTCACCGTCCCACCAGCCCCAGAGCGCAGCAAACAGCGGTATGATGTAGGTTACAGAAGCAGCAGTGACGGCGCTTGTCCATGCGATGAGTTGATTGAAGAGGATCAACGCGCCAGCTGTACCAAAGGCACCAAGAACGGCGACAGCGGCAAGCCCTTGCAAGCCATCTGGATGAGCCACGATCAAGTGTGGAATATCACCATTGAGGAAAACCAAGCAGGCAGGCAGGGCGACGAGTCCCAGGGAGCATGCTGCGATCACAGGGCTTGTGATCTGTTGGAGTTTTTCACGTGTGATGTTGACGCTAATTCCGTAACAGACAGTGGCGATCACGAGCAGAATACTCGGGACGAGGATGGATTGAACATCACTTCCTGCTATTGCACTGGCTGATTGCTGCGCATGGATGAGCCACAGGGTCCCAAGAAATCCAACGGCAATCCCTCCGATTTGATTGCGCTGAATACTGACACCGAATATGGCCAAACCGATCAACAGAGTCCAAATTGGACTGAGGGCGTTGAGCATTCCGGCCATTGCACTTGGAAGCGCGGTTTGTGCTGTTGCGAATAAGATGGCGGGGATAAAACTGCCAACCACCCCAATGAAACTTACCCAAATCCACTGCTCTCTGTTTAACTTTCTCCAATGCCTCAGTGAGATGGGCAAGAGTGCAATGCCAGCGATGGCAATGCGCAAAGCGGCAAGTTCAACGGGTGGAAAAAGTGCGGTTCCGTCGGAAGCAAATAATCCCCATTTCATCAAAATGAAACTGCTGCCCCAAACGAAGCCAAGGAGCAACAAAATGAGAGCAGGTGCCCATTTTTTCTTGGGGGATGAGTGACTTGCCATGGGGTGTGAAATTAGATTATGTTGGGTATCTGTCGTTGTTCACCGGCGTATATTTGCGGCATGCACATGGATTGTTACTCTCTACAGATAAAGTGCCCGTTTGTTTTTACGTGCTGCCTTGTCGTGTTGTCATTTGGTTTCACCGGCTGTGAGTCCTCAACGGCCTCCTATGAAGTCACGGAGCACCACAAAAACGGAACACCTGATTTGACCATGGCCCGTATGGATGTTTCGGGAATGATGTGCGCTCATGCCTGTGGAGGTAAAATCAAAAAAGAATTGCTGAAAGTCGATGGTGTTGCGAATGTGACCATTGCGTTTGAGGAGGATCGAGAATTGAATTACGCTGAGGTTGAATACGATGAGCGAGTGGTAGAGGTGGACGGATTGGTGGAGACAATTGCGGGCATTGCCGATGGGAAGTTGTACGCCGTAGAGGCGGTAGAAGTCATTCATTTTGCCAAAGGAGCCGCAATCAACTGATCGCATCAAACGGTCATTGCGACGCCTCACCCGAGTCGCTCTGGTCATGACCTCACTTGTTGTTTTGGCAGGAAGTGTGGTTCGTATGACAGGTTCTGGAATGGGTTGCCCTGATTGGCCCAAATGTTTCGGGTTGTTGATTCCACCGACTGAAGTGCAAGAGGTGACTTGGAAAAAGGGGGAGGCATACGATACGGGACGAATGCTCATAGCAAACGATACGCTATGGGTCGCACAGCACGAGGTGGTTGCAGGTGATTTTGAGAGCGAACGGTTGCTCGGAGTTTGGGAACCGTATACAAGGCACAGCTACGCTATTTTCAATCCAGTGCATACATGGGTAGAATTCATCAATCGGCTCATCGGTGCATTGACGGGGATTCCTGCATTGTTGTTGTTGGCACTGTCATTCTTTGGAGGCTGGAAATACGGTCTTTGGCGTCCGTTTACTTGGGCGGTGGTGCATTTGTTTTTTTTGGGTTTGGTGGCCTGGATGGGGAAAAAAGTGGTGGATGGAAATCTGATTCCATTTTCCATCACATTGCACATGTTGGGTGCTGTGTTCATCCTCATGGCGCTGGCTCTAATCTTGCATTCAGTGCGTCATGACAATTGGACCAATTCAAAAGGAGTCGATCGAAGGTTCTGGTTGATTCTAGCTGCTGTCCTCACGTTGGCGCAATTGATTGCAGGGACACAAGTCAGGGAGCAGATTGACGCTTTGCTTCATCTCGGCATTGAACGCCCAAATTTGTTGGCGGGACTTCCTCAATGGTGGAAGTTTCACCGCTCAGGATCGTGGCTTGTATTGGTATCTCAGCTGATTTGGATTGCACCAGAATTGAGAAAGAAGACTGCGATAAAGACCACTGCGCAGTGGTCATTGGCACTGATAGCGGTCCAAATGATATCTGGAGTAACGTTTGTTTTACTGGCGATGCCAGCGATATTACAACCGCTCCATTTGCTTTTGGCTGTTGGGCTACTGCTGCTCAACTTTTGGGCGATTCTGGCTTCACGTGAGGCTTGAGGCTCAGCTTTCACCTTGGATTTCTCACAAAAAAACCGCACCCATTCAATGATGGATGCGGTCTTTCGAGGTTGTTAGGGCAATTCATAAATCATCCACTGCACATCTCACAGTCATCTCCATTTTCGATGGAACATGCCATAGCTGCTTGTTCTTCATCGGTCATGTCCTGGATTGCTTTTCGTGGGGCCTCTGGAGCCTCAGGAACAGCTGCTTTTGCGGTGGCTGGTACTTCTTTATATTTCTTGTCCACGGTGAATTTAATGGCATCAGTTGCTGCCTTCGTTCGCAAGTAATACATCCCAGTTTTCAGCCCTTTCTTCCACGAGTAGAAATGCATGGAAGTTAATTTGGCTGTATTCACGTTCTCCATGAAGACATTC
Organism: uncultured Flavobacteriales bacterium; assembly: GCA_905479395.1. Classification (GTDB taxonomy): domain Bacteria; phylum Bacteroidota; class Bacteroidia; order Flavobacteriales_D; family Sanyastnellaceae; genus UA16. The sequence goes on along the minus strand of CAJQMI010000143.1, from coordinate 28,152 downwards.
AACGATTGAGACTGACAAATGTAAGCTCCTCGATCTGCGGACATATCAATCAAAGCGCGCTGAGGAATTTCCCAAGCAGTGCGGTACAAGGCTTTAAGATTGTCGGGAATCTCGTTGATGTTTTGGATGGAACCGTTGGCAGCGATGATGCGGTTTTTCATGTCATCATCCCAAAGCCCCAGTTTCGTCAAGTCACGCAACAGGTGCTTGTTCACGATGATAAATTCACCTGAAAGCACGCGGCGTGTGTAAATGTTGGACGTGTAAGGCTCAAAGCATTCGTTGTTGCCGAGGATCTGAGCAGTTGAAGCTGTGGGCATTGGGGCGAGCAACAAAGAATTTCGCAATCCGTGTTCCTTTATCTCTTCCTTCAAAACGTTCCACTCCCAACGATCGGTAGGGGTGACACCCCACATGTCGAATTGCAGTTTTCCTTCGGATGCAGGCGATCCTTTGAAAGTTTCATAAGCGCCCTCTTCTTTGGCCATATCCTTGGACGCTGTGCACGCCGCATAGTAGATGGTTTCGAATATTTCGCGGTTCAAGGCACGGGCTTCATCTGAATCAAAAGGGTGACGCATGAGGATGAAGACATCAGCCAATCCCTGAACACCCAATCCGATGGGGCGGTGACGCATGTTTGAGTTGCGCGCCTCAACGATCGGATAGTAATTGCGGTCGATGATTCGGTTCAAATTGCGGGTCACTTGGTAGGTGACTTCAAACAGCTTGTCATGGTCGAATTTGCCGTCATTGACATACTTCGGCAACGCCACGGATGCAAGGTTGCAAACCGCGACTTCGTCTGGTGCTGTGTATTCGATGATCTCCGTACAGAGGTTCGAAGACTTGATGGTTCCCAAGTTCTGCTGATTGGATTTGGCGTTTGCCGCATCCTTGTAAAGCATATAAGGAGTTCCAGTTTCGATTTGTGATTCCAGTACTTTGAACCACAATTCTTGGGCTTTGATGGTCTTGCGCCCCTTTCCCTCAGCTTCGTATTTGGTGTACAGTGCCTCAAACTCAGCACTGTGCGTGTCAGCAAGCCCAGGGCATTCGTTGGGACACATGAGTGTCCAGTCACCATTCTCCTCAACACGTTTCATAAACAGGTCTGGAATCCAAAGCGCATAGAACAAGTCGCGCGCGCGTTGTTCTTCCTTTCCGTGGTTCTTCTTCAATTCAAGAAAGTCGAAGATGTCGGCGTGCCAAGGCTCGATGTAAACGGCAAAAGATCCTTTGCGTTTTCCTCCTCCCTGGTCGACATAACGAGCAGTATCATTGAATACACGCAACATTGGCACAATACCATTGGACGTGCCATTGGTGCCTTTGATGTATGAACCTGTGGCGCGAATATCATGAATGGACAGTCCGATGCCACCCGCATTTTGCGAAATCTTAGCGCATTGCTTGAGGGTGTCATAAATGCCACTGATGCTATCCTCCTGAGTTGTCAAGAGGAAGCAACTGGACATTTGCGGCTTCGGAGTTCCAGAATTGAAGAGGGTCGGAGTGGCATGCGTGAACCAACCATCACTCATCAGGTTGTAAGTGGTCACAACGGCATCCATGTCATCCTTGTGGATTCCAACAGCAACACGCATGAGCATGTGTTGCGGTCGCTCTACAATTTCGCCATTGATTTTGAGCAGGTAGCTGCGCTCGAGCGTTTTAAATCCGAAGTAGTCGTAATTGAAGTCGCGGTCATAAATAATTTGCGAGTCCAAGAAATCAGCCTGTTCGCGAATAATTTCAATGACATCGGTAGCAACCAATGACGCATTCTTTTGAGTGATTGGATCGACATAGTTGTGCAGGTCTTCCATCGTCTCAGCAAAAGACTTTTTGGTTGACTTGTGCAAATTCGACAATGCAATGCGGCTTGCAAGGCTTGCGTAGTCCGGATGCGTTACCGCATTCGTTGCGGCAACCTCAGCAGCTAGGTTGTCTAATTCGGTCGTTGTGACACCGTCATATACTCCTTCAATCACGCGCATAGCGACTTTCACAGGATCCACGGCTGGGTGCAATTCGTAGCAAAGCTTTTTTACTCTTGCTGTTATTTTATCGAATTGAACGGGCTCCTTACGTCCGTCTCTTTTTAATACGTGCATGGGTCAGGGAATGTTTTTGTGAATGTGGATGAGGAGAGAAGCCGGCTAAATCAGAAGTCGGCGTCAAGGCTGAACGACTTGCTGCCTTCATCTGAGTTGTTCAAAACCCCAGCCTTTTGGTATTCTCCGACGCGCTTTTCGAAGAAGTTGGTTTTGCCTTGAAGTGAAATCATGTCCATGAAATCAAACGGGTTCGTCACATTGTACTCTTTATCAGTTCCAAGCTCAACGAGCAAACGGTCGGCAACGAATTCAATGTACTGTGACATCAGATCAGAGTTCATTCCGATCAATCGAACAGGCAATGATTCACAGATGAATTCTTTTTCAATTTCAACAGCATCAAGGATGATTTTGCGCAGTGTTTTGTTGGGTAGCTTGTTTACGATGTGATCGTTGTACAAAAGGCAGGCGAAATCGCAGTGCATGCCTTCGTCTCGGGAGATCAATTCGTTTGAGAAGCTGAGACCTGGCATGAGACCGCGTTTCTTCAACCAGAAGATCGAACAGAAGCTACCGCTGAAGAAAATCCCTTCGACTGCGGCAAATGCAACAATGCGCTCAGCGAATGAGCCATTATCAATCCAGTCCAAAGCCCAGTCAGCCTTTTTCTTAACGCAATCCATGGTTTCGATTGCGTTGAATAGCTTGTCCTTCTCAACGTCGTCCTTGATGTATGTATCAATCAACAACGAATAAGTCTCGGAGTGAATGTTTTCCATCATGATTTGGAAACCATAGAAAAACTTCGCTTCTGTGTATTGAACTTCAGCAACAAAATTTTCAGCGAGATTCTCGTTTACGATGCCGTCAGAAGCTGCGAAGAAGGCAAGGATGTGCTTTACAAAGTATCGCTCGTCATCGTTCAGTTTATCATTCCAATCAACAAGGTCAGCAGCGAGATCAATTTCTTCAGCTGTCCAAAAGCTTGCTTCTGATTTCTTGTAGAAACTCCAGATGTCGTCGTGTTTGATTGGAAAAAGAACGAACCGGTTTGGATTGTCTTCGAGGATTGGCTCTGCGACGACTGTGTTTTGCGGGAGAACTTCTTCGATGGAAGTTTGGACTTCGGTTATTTCAACCTGGTTTTCAGTAGTCTCGTTCATTTTTACTTCTGTGTTCTTCACCTTGGCTGGTGATGCGGTTTAGGTTCGTTCTGCGACAGAATTTTGTTTTGTTGGAGTCAGCTGGGCGTCAAACCGATGGCCCTTTAAAAGTCCGGAGGTCCGGGTTTAGAGGGTCGAATCCCTGTCCTTGACTTGGTGTTTTTTGCTTCTCAGGAGCAAATCTTTCCGAGTTCAAGGCATGTTTCGTCTTCCGAGGAAGGGCGATAGGGATGCAATTGATTTGAGCGAAGTGAGACCGAAAAAAAGGTTCTTCCGCAACAGTTCCCCAAAGAAAATCCAAAGAGGGGCACAACGCCAAAACAAAAGAATTCACAATCGGATGTAGTTGTTAACATGTGAAGTGTCACGTTCCGCGCAACGGTCAGACTGCACTGGTCTTAGCGCTAATTTTTAGTCGATTGGTGAAAAGTAAAAGCAGATTTATTGCAGTTTTTTTGGCACGATTTTGTACGTCGGTCGCGACCAGTTTTTAACATTCTCAATACGCGCACACCATTGCGGGCACTCTTCGCAAAATTTAGCCCCATTTGCGGCTTGTTCCTGCTTATTTTTGCGACATGCTAAAAGCGTTATTCAAAAAACTTGTCGGTGACAAGGTGGAAGGTGATTTGCGTGAGATTCAACCGAATGTCGATGCGGTTCTGGGCTTAGAAGGAGAGTTTGCGCAGTTGCAAGACAATGACTTGCGGGTGCGCACGTCTGAGTTGAAGGGCCGAATTGCGTCGCATGTTGCGTCACTAGAAGATGAAGTTTCCACTCTCACGCTCAAAGCTTCGGGCATGAGTGAAGAGGATTTGGAGCAGAAAGAAGGGATTTATGACGCCATCGACGCTCTCCGTGACACCATCAATGAACAACTCGAGGAGGTGCTTGAAGAGGTGATGCCGGAAGCGTTTGCTTTGGTCAAAGAAACGGCTCGAAGATTGGCTGAAAACAAGGAGCTGCGGGTTGACGCCACACAATGGGATCGAGACATTGCGGCTCGCAGGGCGGGAGTAACCATCGATGGTGATGTCGCTGTTTGGCACAATAAATGGCTCGCTGCAGGTTCAGAGGTTGAGTGGAACATGGTGCACTACAACGTGCAGCTTGTGGGCGGAACAGCCTTGCACAGAGGCAAGGTGGCCGAAATGCAGACAGGTGAAGGAAAGACTTTGGTCGCAACGTTGCCTGTTTTTCTAAATGCACTTACCGGCAAGGGCGTTCACCTCGTGACGGTCAATGATTACCTGGCTCGCCGTGACTCCGAATGGATGGCGCCGATTTTTGAATTTCATCAAATGAAGGTTGATTGCATCGACAAGCACCAACCGAACAGCGAAGCCCGTCGTGAGGCTTATCGAGCGGACGTTACCTACGGAACAAACAACGAATTTGGCTTTGATTACTTGCGGGATAACATGGCGCAGCGTCCGGATCAATTGGTGCAACGCAAGCATCATTACGCCATTGTGGACGAGGTGGATTCGGTGCTGATTGACGAAGCGCGAACGCCTTTGATCATCAGCGGACCGACACCCAAAGGAGACCAGCAAGAATTTGAGGAATTGAAGCCCAAAGTGGTCAATTTGGTTACGATTCAGCAAAAAGCGGCGCAACGATTCTTGGCTGATGCCAAACAATTGTTGATGAAGGATGGCGCTTCAAAAGACGAAGTCGCAGAAGGAGGTCTGGCTTTGTTTCGCGCTTATCGCGCACTTCCTAAGTCCAAGGCTTTGATCAAGTTCTTGAGTGCCGAGGGCATGAAGCAGCAATTGCTCAAGACCGAGGGCATTTACCTGCAGGACAACAAGCGGGAGATGCCAAAGGCGGACGCAGAGCTTTATTTTGTAATTGACGAAAAACAAAATCAAGTCGAGTTGACAGAAAAGGGAATTGAGTACCTCACTGCCAACATGGAAGACGACAATTTCTTTACGATGCCAGATTTGGCCACGGAATTGGTAACCATTGACAATGGTTCTGGCGATGATGAGGCCAAACTAGAGCAGAAGAGTAAATTGATGGCGGATTATGGCGTAAAGAGTGCACGTGTTCACACCATGAATCAGTTGCTCAAGGCGTATGCTTTGTTTGAGAAGGACGTGGATTACGTTCTGATGGAGAACAAGGTGAAAATTGTGGATGAACAAACCGGTCGGATCATGGATGGTCGGCGGTATTCAGACGGTTTGCACCAGGCCATTGAAGCCAAGGAGAGCGTGAAAGTAGAGGCTGCAACACAGACGTATGCTACTGTTACATTGCAAAATTACTTCCGCATGTACCACAAGCTTTCGGGCATGACGGGAACAGCGGAAACAGAAGCAGGCGAACTGTGGGACATCTACAATCTCGATGTCATGGCGATTCCAACAAATCGTCCCATTGCCCGAGATGATCGAGAGGATTTGGTTTACAAGACGAAGCGAGAGAAGTACAACGCAATCATTGACGATGTGGTGAAACTGCGTGAAGCGGGCCGTCCAGTTTTGGTCGGAACCACTACCGTTGAGGTCAGTGAATTGCTTTCGCGTATGCTCGATATTAGAAAGATTGACCACCAGGTGCTCAATGCAAAGTTGCATCAGCGTGAGGCTGAAATTGTGACTGCAGCGGGTATGCCCGGTACCGTGACCATCGCAACCAATATGGCTGGACGTGGAACGGACATCAAGCTAACAGATGACACCAAGGCCTCCGGTGGTTTGGCCATCATCGGAACAGAACGGCACGATAGCCGACGTGTTGACCGCCAACTGAGGGGTCGTGCGGGGCGTCAAGGAGATCCCGGCTCATCACAGTTCTATGTTTCGCTTGAGGATGATCTTATGCGACTCTTTTCCTCGGACCGCGTTTCGAAGATGATGGATCGAATGGGTCATCAGGAAGGCGATGTGATCCAGCATTCGATGATCACGAAGTCCATTGAAAGGGCACAGAAAAAGGTCGAAGAAAACAACTTCGGTGTTCGAAAGCGCCTATTGGAGTATGATGATGTCATGAACGCACAGCGCGAAGTCATCTACAAGCGTCGTCGTCATGCATTGCACGGCGACCGATTGCGCACGGACATTGCCAACATGTTCTTTGAGCTCATCGAGGGCTCTGTACTGGCTTACCATCCTGGAAAAGAATTCGAACCGTTTCGGCTTGCTTTGCTCAAGGACTTTGGCATTGAGCCGACGATCGATGCGGATGCATTTGGTTCAGAGCAGCCCGAGGATGTCGCATTCTCAACATACCAAGAGGCTGAGCGGGTATACCGAACCAAGTTGGCGGAGTTGGCCGAGCGCGCTCATCCAGTGATCCAAAAGGTGCAAGAAGACCCGTCGAACGACTACCAACAAATCTTGGTTCCGTTTACAGACGGCCGCAAGACCATGCAAGTGGCCACAAACATCGATGAAAGTGTAGCGACCTCGGGTGTGAGTGTGATGGAAAGCCTTGAAAAGGCGGTTGTTTTGGCCATCATCGATCAATACTGGAAGGAACATTTGCGCGATATGGACGACTTGCGATCCAATGTTCAGTTGGCGCGTTTTGAGCAAAAAGATCCGTTGCTCATTTACAAGTTTGAATCGTATGAGTTGTTCAAAGCAATGGTGCAGCGGATGAATGCAGATGTCGCTTCCTTTTTGTTGCGTTGCACGATTCCAACGGGACAGCAAGGACAGCAGGTTCAACAGGCGCCGCAGAGCCGTGCGGGTATGCCGAACAAAATCAGCCTTTCAAAGGAAGGGGTTCAGAACATCCAGGAGCAGGCGATGTCGCAGTCTCGACAAAATGCAGCGCAGGGCCTTCGACGCGGACAACAGGCCCCTGGAACTGCCCTCGCCGGAGCGTCTTCACCGACGGCGCCACCTCAGAAACAAATGCCTGTACGCAGTGACAAAAAATTTGGTCGGAATGACATGGTGACAATTCGCAGAGGGGATGAAGTCCAAGTGATGAAGTTCAAGAAGGCTGAGGCCTTATTGGAGCAAGGTTGGAGTTTGCAAGGGCCAGCGGATTGATTTCCATGATGCCGTGAAGCGATTGGATGCAGAGGGGACACTCTCAGTATCGAATCCTTGAGTTGAGCGTTGGGATTGTGTGAATCGGGGACTCAGCCCAATTGGGACCATTCTAATTGAGAATACTTTCCGGGCAAAATCCGCTCGCACTCTTCTCGTTATTGCACTGAGCCGCGAACCTTGGAAGATTTTTTGTTGATTTTGTTTACAGCCCGCCAAAAACTTGCGGATGTCTGAGGTGTGTGGAGACTATCGGGTTCGTGGATTAGCATATAAAAGCCAGATGCGCCTTGGGTTTCAGCGATTGTGATCCAATGCGCCCAATCGTTCAACCGTTGATGGTCAGCCTGGTTCCCTTCGTAGGCTCCGAATCTCACCAACACGTGCGGAGCAGTGATTTGCATGTGGAGAGCATCCCTTCGCCCAGCTGTATCGCTGATGACAGCACCTACATTCAAAGCAGCCAAGCGCTTCCAGTGGTCCTGGCCTTTTTCAAACCATTCCGGATGTCGAAACTCAACAGCGAGGGGGAGTTCCCTTGGCCATTTTTCGAGATATGCCCAAAAGGCATCTGCATGCTTAGGGGCAAAGTGGGGTGGGAGTTGAATGAATGACGGACCCAAGCGATTGCCCAATGCGAGTAAGCCTGCGATGAAGTCATCAGTGGGTCCTTCGCAATTTTTAAAGCGTCTAAAGTGGGTGATTATTTGAGGGAACTTGCAACAAAACCGAAACGCTGCAGGAGTAGCTTCCGCCCATTCGCGCATTTTTTCCGGAGAATAAATGCGGTAATGCGTAGCATTGAATTCGATGGTTCCGAATTGTTTTCCATATGCTTCAGGAAATAGCCTGCGGGGTGTTTTTGTGGGATAAGCATTCCCAACCCACTGTGGAATATTCCACGAAGTCCCACCGGTAAAAACTTCAATGGAAGATCTTGACTTGCTCAGAATCCAGGACGTGTTTGGGAGTTTAAAAAAATCCGCTGCCAAGTGGTCGATCGATGGAAGTTTTCCAAATTTCATTCAAGAACAAATATCGATGCATTGTTTCGGAATTCGAGGCTTCAAAATCGAGCGATTCTGTCGTTGGTGAATTATCGGATGCATTCGGTGCAAATAGGTTGAGGAGGGAGATTATTGCGATTCACCTTTGGTCCAATGCCTCGAAGCCCTCAATTGATAATACCCCGTCATTGCATAGGGTGCGGCTTATGGCTCACATCGCAAGAAAAATGGCGATTGGGGTGTGCTATTTGTGAGGCTCAGTGGCCGGATTTGCGCGGTGAAAAGGGGGAGATGTTCATGCAAGAAAGATGCATGTTGACACGCATGTGGACAGGCTTCAGACTGCGAGAGAATGCAACCTTGGAAAATCAGATACACGAGTTCAAATACCGAGGAAGACGGCAGCTTGGCTTGCAATGGGGACGATGGGTCGCGTCAGTTGGCGATGCTCCAAGGTCAAAATTAAAATCGAATCGAGTGGTGTTGGTCCCTGTTCCATTGCATTGGAGAAGAAAATGGAAGCGCGGATTTAATCAAGCAGAATGGATCGCCAAAGGCGTGTCCCGTGAATGGGGCGTTGATGTCTATCCAAAGGCTTTGATACGTTATTCCCATGCCCGGAGCCTCACGGGGCTCTCGATGAAAAAACGACAGGATGTGACGGCCTCTGCCTACAAAATGGGACGCAGACGACCGCCTGAAAGTTCGACGATTGTCTTGGTTGACGATGTGATGACCACGGGTGCAACCATCCGTTCGTGTGCTGCTGTGCTGGAATTGGCCAATCACCAGGTCCTTGGGGCACTTACTCTGGCACTTGCATGAATTTAAATACCCCGAGAACTGCGGTATCTTTGGCAAGAGGTTCACACCGATTGAAACGAAATGCACCTGAATAAAGCGACATATGGAACATTGATTCCGCAGTGCCTGGCCTTGCTTGAGGGGGAGCCCAGTCGGGTTGCGAATTTGGCGAACCTTTCCGCGGCGCTGAAGCATGCCTGTGATTGGCATTGGGTGGGGTTCTATGTGGTGGATTTTGCCCGCAATGAATTGGTTTTGGGGCCGTTTCAAGGTCCAGTAGCTTGCACCCGCTTGCGCAAAGGCAAGGGAGTTTGCGCCGAGGCTTGGGAAACGGGATTGATTCAAATTGTTCCGAATGTTCATGAACATTCAGGCCACATAGCATGCAGTTCTGCTACCAATTCTGAATTGGTGATCCCCATTCAATCGGAGGGCCGTATTGTAGCTGTTTTGGATCTTGACTCAGTGGACTTTGACGCTTTTTCTGCTGCTGATACCGATGCATTGAAGCCTCTGGTACAAGCGATTGAAACATCATGGAATCAATGGGAAGTATGAAGGGTTTTCCGTTGCAATGGGTTCTCATGAGTGCGATTTCTCTGTGCCTTTTCGGCTGTGCTCAGATTTCTTCTCCTACTGGAGGTCCTGTGGATGAGGATCCGCCCAAGGTCGTGGAAATGGTACCATACACGGATCAAATCAATGTTCGTCCTTCATCACTTCGCATTTCATTCGATGAGTTTGTGGCGCTGAAAAATCCTCAGCAGCAACTGGTTATTTCTCCTCCCATCCCCACCAAGCCAACATTTCGAATCAGAGGAAAAGAAGTGCAGCTCGAAATGGATGCTGCGGCTTTCCAAGACTCTACGACCTATGTATTTTCATTTGGAAAAGGCATCGTGGATTTGCATGAATCAAACCCTGCCGTTGACCTAAAGTGGGCATTTTCCACAGGCCCTACGATTGATTCTCTTGCCTTGAACGGCCGGGTGTTGGATCGGATGACCGGAGAGGTACAGGGAGGACTTCGCATCTTATTGTTCCAAGACCCCTTCGAGTTGGATTCCATTCTAACAGGCTCGCTTCCCGACGCCATTGGCGTCACAAACGAAGAGGGGATGTTCGAGATTGATCACCTCAGTCGCGGTCATTTCTTTCCTTTGGCCTTGGACGATTTGAACTCGAATTACAAATGGGATGCAGGGGAGTACCTGGCTTTCGATAGCACATCGATTGCATCGGGTGACACCATGCAACGATTGCTTCTAGGGTTCGAATCTCCTGAGAAAGAATCCTTACGGTACATCGAGTCCTGCAACCTGGACTCTACAGGTGCGATTCGGATTTTAGCTCCGATGGAGGGCACAATGGATTCAGAAGAATGGGCCGCTGTGTTCCAAGGGGACGAGGTTCACGCACCTTGGGAGCGCGAGGTTGACAGCGTATTCATGTGGGTTGACTCAGCCTTGATTCATCTTTGCGATGAGCTAAATGTGGTGTGGATGGGGCAAACGTTCAATGACACATCCAACGTTCGCTTGGAACGGCGGCCCCGCCGACAATCTCCAATGCTTTTGGAGAAACTTCCACGCTCATCAGCGGCTCAAAGTGGACGGATTTTAACGTTTGACCGGGCAGTTCAGTTGCTGGATTATAACCAATGGATGCTCATAAGTGATGCGGATACGTTGCTGCAAAATGAATTCGAGATGAGCGATATCCGCAATGATAGCCTGAGCCGAAAGTTGCAGCTGAAATACAAGGAAGTTGATGGCGCTAAGTACCATTTGATCGCTTTTCCCAATGCACTCACAAATCCATTGGGAGACGTGCAACCGGATACGTTGCGTTGGAAGTGGAATGTGCATCCCTCAGATTTCTTCGGTGAGTTGAAGGTGGATCTGAGCAATTTGCCAGGACCCGGATGGTTCACCATTGGGCTGGGCAGGAAAACTCCCATTGAGATCCGGTGCTCAGGAGATACAACATTGGTTTTTAGTCGTCTGGATCCAGGGTCTTATAAACTTGGTTATGAATGGGATGTAAATGACAACGGTGTTTGGGAAATGGGTGATTTGAAAGGTTTCGAAGTGCCTGAGCCGTATTTTTACCCCCAAGAAAACCCGACGATTCGATCGAACTGGTTGGTTGAGTGGTCCTGGGATTTGTCTTCCGTTGCCGGAATGGATTGATTGAAGAAGTGATTGTAACATCAGAGAATGCGAATTCAAAGAGCGATAATTTTTAAAATGAGTGAGCGAAAGCATTCGATTGGAGCGCTATTTGTGTGCTTTTTTTCTTTCACCATGATCAGCGGACTGATTCATGCACAAGCGCCTTACATAGCAACGTCACAAAACTACTTTTGCGCAGGTTCTGCTGATGAGGTAACCATGTATTGCAATGTGCTGGCTTTCGACCCAACAACAAACGTCTTGGATTGGTCATTTTCATGGGAACCCGCTGCAGAGGTGAGTGATCCTTTGGCACAAACGATTGCCATAGCACCAGACGTGACAACGAACTATGCCGTTACCATGGTAGCTCCAGATGGCACCGTGTATTTGGATGACATCACGATTACGGTCTTTCCGGTTTTCTCTGTTGATGCGGGTTCGGATCTGGCAGTGTGCAGCACGTTGTCAGAATCTTTGTCCGCATCGGTTGACATTTCAGATGCCGTAGATTGGTTGTGGGAGCCGGCATTGGGACTGAGCAACGCAAGCATTTCTGATCCCCAGTTATTACAGGAGGTCACACAAGTGTATACGGTAACAGCTACCATCTCGGCATCTACCGTGTTTTCATCAGGCAATGCCTGCACCGCAAGCGATCAAATTGAGGTCACCTCGATTTTCCCTTCCATGGACCTTGGCCCTGACTTGGTGGCCTGCTCGGGGGAAGAAGTCGTTGTAGATCCAGGCCTCCCTGTCAATTATACCTACGAATGGTCGGTTGCCGGTGAAACGCTGCCTGTTTTGTCTGTAGTTTCTTCAGGGACTTATGGTTTAAATGCCACTTCAACAGAAGGATGTGCGCAGTCAGACGTCATTGAAGTCACCTTTACTCAGGGACCAGAATTGGTTTTTCCTGATTCTGTTTTGGGTTGTGAAAATCCAGGCATTGCTTTGAATGCCACCCCGACAAACCCAGAGACGGGACCGTTCGATTATTCGTGGTCCACAGGATCAAACGAAGCGGAGATTATGGTCAATGCAAGTGGGTATTATGAAGTGATTGTTTCTGATGCGGGAGATTGTTTCGCGTCCGGAACGATCGTCGTTGAAGCGTTGCCAAGTCCAAGCACATCTCTCCCCTCGGATACATCGTTTTGTTTCGCGGATTTTCCGGAAACTTCGTATCAGTTGGCCGTCCCAGCGGGCTTCTCAAGTTATACGTGGACCAATGGCGAATCAGGCAATTCCATCTCAATCGAAGAGTCGGGGCTTTATGGGGTCACGGTTACAAATGACTTGGGCTGCAGCAGCGAACAGATGACGATGGTGCAGGGTTTTTGTTCAGAACCAGCATTGTTTATTCCTTCAGCATTTACACCTGACGGTGATGGCTTGAACGAAACACTTCGCATTGAAGGGAAGAACTTGATCGAGCTTGATTTCCGATTGTATAATCGCTGGGGATCATTGGTATGGCAGGCGGATGCCATCGGAGATTATTGGCATGGACAGGCGCCCGGTCGCACGCACTATGTGCAGGATGATTTATACATCTGGAAGGCAAAGTACCGTCATTACCTGGATGTCAACGGACAACTGAGTCCCTACACCGAGGCTTCCGGGTCAGTTCGCATTTTAAGGTGATAGGCCCCACCTTGCGACTCAGCTATTGAGGGCGTTGTTTGGCGTCAATCAGGAATTAATTTCCAAGAAACGCTTCACCGCGGATAGCTTTCCAAAAACGACCAAGGTGTCGGTCTCCTGGATCACCATGTCAGGTTTTGGAACTCCAATGATGTGTTCTTGACTTTCGCCTTCTTCTCCTTCGGATTCGAAAATCCTTCGAATGGTAATCAAACGTAATTCGTATCGGCTTGTCAGGTCAATGCTTCCCAATGTGCGTCCGATGCAATTTTGAGGAGCATGAATTTCGGCGATTTCATAATCATCAGGAAGGGCAAGAAATCCGCCAATGTTGGGGTGAATCAATCGTTCTGATACCACGCTTGCCACCTCGCTTTCAGGGGTTAGAATTTCCTTCACACCCAAGCTTGATAAGATTCGTTTCTGATGATCATCATTGGATCGGACAATCACCCGGGGGATGTCTAAATCTAGGAGATTCAAGGCTGTCAAAATGGTTGATTCAAAGTTCTCGCCAATTGCAACAATGGCAGCGTCCATGTCCTGTACCCTTTGAGTTTGAAGCGCTCGAATATCAGTAGAGTCTAAGGTTACAGCCAAGGCCACATCATCCTTGATTGCTTCTGATCGCGTTTCATTGTTGTCAAACGTAAAGACTTCAGCTCCTTTGGAGGCTAGGGACAAGGCAATTTGTTTTCCGTAGCGACCCATTCCAAAAACGGCAAATCGAGATGACTTTGGCATGATAGGGAATTCAGTGGTTGTATTCGAAATTATTCCGTTGATAGCGCCTGTGTGCAGTCCTTCAAAATGATGAGAAAAGCAGCAACGTCTTCAAAGGTATTGTACAATGGGACAGGCGCCATGCGGATGACATTGGGTTCGCGCCAGTCGGAGATGACGCCAGCATTGGTCAACGCTTCAAAAAGACTTTTCCCAAACCCGTGCGCTGCCAGTGAAAGTTGTGCTCCACGGCGCTCAGGATCTTGTGGTGTGATGAGTTCTGCTCGAAACCCAACTTCTTCAGCAACCTGCTGAATTCCTGCTTCCAGATAAGCGGTTAGACGTTTGCTTTTTTCGCGCAACTGATCAATTCGAGCCTCTAGAAACATGTCGAGTGAGCAGGCATGGACGGCCATATTGAGGACCGGGGCATTGGACATTTGCCAAGCTTCTGCCGTTTTCATACTTTCAAATTGCGGTTCCATCAAAAAGCGCCGCTGCGCATTGTGGCCCCACCAACCGTCGAATCTTTGAATGTCCTCCCGACCGACATGTTTTTCGTGAATAAAAGCACCCGCTACAGCTCCCGGACCAGAGTTTAAGTACTTGTAGGAGCACCAGCATGCAAAATCGACATTCCAATCATGCAATTGCATCGGAACGTTTCCCATTGCATGTGCCAAGTCGAACCCACAATAGGCTCCGACGTCGTGCGCAGCGCGAGCAATTCGTTGCATGTCCATCAGCTGGCCTGTGAAATAATGCACTCCGCCAATCATGACCAAGGCCAGTTCGTCCGCGTGCGCTCTGATGGTGGTTTCAATGTCCTCCTCTTCAATGCAAGTTGCTCCGCTTCTTGGGGAGATTTCAATCAGGTCTGTTTCGGGATTGCCACCATGAAAACGGATTTGACTGGCCAAGGCATACTGATCTGATGGAAATGCTTTGGCCTCACAAATGATTTTGGTTCGTTTTCCCTTTGGCGCATAAAAACTGACCAAAAGCAAATGCAAGTTCACCGTCAAGGCATTCATGGCCACGACTTCATTCTCCTGCGCACCCACCAAATGAGCCAGGCCTTTGGCCAATTTCTCATGGTAACTGACCCAAGGGTTTTGAGCGTGGAAGTGCCCTTCTACTCCCCATTTTGCCCAATCATCAAGCTCTGTCTTGAGCGCATTTTGGGCGGATTTTGGCTGCAGACCCAATGAGTTTCCGGTAAAATAGATCACCTCTTTGCCGCCAATTACAGGCATGTGAAAATCAGATCTTCGCGCTGGAATGGGTTCGTTTTGGTCCATAAATCGAGCGTGCTCGATGCTGAAAGAATGCTTAGGGTTGGACTCCATATATGCAGTATTGACTTGGGCTTAAAGTTCCAACGAAAAAGTCCATTTTCCGGATTCCTTACCAGAAAAAGATAACAAAGCCTTGAACAATCAAACATCCATCGAGGACGAGACTGTAGAGCCATTCACTTCGGTGTGATCGACCGTAAATGACCCAAGGAACCGCGCATGCCAGCGCGATTAAAGGCGCCTCGGCCTTTCCAAGAAAAAAGAAGACGCCTCCGCTAAGTGCGAAAAGGGCAAGTGCGACTTCCAGAGCTCTCTTGTTTCCGAATCGTTGTGGAATGGTTTTCATGGATGCTGGATCGATGTTCAAATCACGAACGTCGAAAGGAATGGTAAGGCCGGCAATGAAAAGCGATTGCGCAAGGGAGCGAGCAATCAACAACGTGTTCCAACCATTTTCGCCATCAAGTACAGCGGGAATCCAGACCGTGGCCAAGCCCCATGTGATTGCGATGACGGGAAGTTTCATTCGGCTCAAGTCACGCCATCCGTTGGAATGGTTTGAGAAAGGATTGGAGGCATAGCCTAGCGCAAGAATCAACAATGTGAGGAGCAGGGGCCACATCGTTAGAAGCTCATCAATCCACTGCGGGAAATCCTCCCGAAAAATGAAGAGCCAAACGAGGATAGCGAGGCTCCATCCGCTCATGACTAATCCTGACCAGCGAGCGATGAATTCCCTGCGATCCGCGGGAATTTTGTCTGGCATTCGTTCCCACTTGATGCGGCGCTGGAGGGTGTACAAGGCGCCTGTGCCGAGTCCAATTGCGGAGGCAATGCCCCATTGGGTGCCGTGCCAGTCGCTTGCAGGTGTGAAGGCGTGCAAGGTTGCCATTGCGGAACACATTGCGCCAAGCGCAATCCAGAGGTGGGAATAACCCACGAGTTTAACCATGCTGTAAAGTTCGTGCAAAGCCCTTGAAATTGCATCTGAACCCCAAAAATTGCAATTGGAACACAAGGCAATGTTTTCGAATACAAATGCGAGCTTTTCATGCATACAATCAATTCATTAACAGCTAAATTTGTGCATCATTTGATCGCCTCATGCACGCTTCAAAATTCACCTCTCGCCACATTGGTCCACGTGAACAGGACCAACAAGCGATGTTGCGCTCCATCGGAGTTGCTTCCATTGACGACTTGATCGCCAAGACAGTCCCCGAAAAAATCCGAATGCGCAAGCGACTCAATTTGAGTCCGGCCCTCTCTGAGAGCCAGTATTTGGAACACATCGATGGAATTTCTTCCAAGAACCAAGTGTTCCGGAACTACATTGGAATGGGCTACAATCCAACGGAGGTGCCCAGTGTCATTCGCCGAAATGTTTTAGAGAACCCGGGTTGGTACACGGCCTACACACCTTATCAAGCTGAGATTGCCCAAGGACGACTGGAGGCTCTTTTGAACTTTCAAACGGCCGTTTGCGACTTGACGGGCATGGAATTATCCAATGCATCGTTGTTGGATGAGGCTACGGCTGCAGCCGAAGCCATGGCCATGGCATTTGCCGCTCGTCCGCGCGCAATCGCCAAGTCTGGAGCCAACCGATTTTTGGTGGATGAAGCTGTCTTTCCGCAAACAATGGATTTGTTGCGAACCCGTGCGAAGTACCTCGGGGTGAACTTACAAATCGTCTCACGGAAGGCGATGCAGTTCATCGCACAAGATGATGTTTTTGGGGCGCTCTTTCAATACCCTGACGGTGAGGGTGTATGCAGCGACCTCACAGAGGTCATTGCTGCTGCTCACGCTACGCAAGCTCAAGTGGTCGTTGCTGCAGACATCATGTCTTTGGCACTCCTGAAAAGTCCAGGAAGCATGGGAGCGGACATGGTGGTTGGAACCACGCAACGGTTCGGAGTTCCGATGGGATACGGTGGACCACACGCAGCATTTTTTGCTGCGAAAACAGAATACAAACGGCATTTTCCAGGTCGAATCATTGGGGTTTCCAAGGACAGACTAGGCGCTCCTGCCTTACGCATGGCGCTCCAAACGAGGGAGCAGCACATCCGCAGAGACAAAGCAACGTCGAACATTTGCACAGCGCAATCGCTGCTGGCAGTGATGGCTTCTATGTACGCGGTGTATCACGGACCGCAAGGATTGCGTGAGATTGCGGAAAACATTCATTCCGCAGCTCGCATCTTGGATGCAGCCCTCCGCGGTTCTGATCAGTTCGAGCAAGTCAATGAAATCTTTTTTGACACCCTCAAGGTCAAGGTTAAAGGAGGGCCTGACGGCATGCGCGCTCTCAGAGCACGTGCCGAGGCCATGAAAATTAACTTGCGCTATTTCCCAGGCGGTGAGCATGTAGGCGTGTCTTTGCATGAGCGCGTTTCTCAGCAAGAGTTGATGGATTTGTGCACGGTATTCGGCGTGACTCCAATGTTGGAAGTTTCCGAAAACAGAGCCTTTTTGGGAGGTCTCTGGCGAGAAGTGGATTACTTGCATCATCCGGTATTCAATCGTTACCGGTCTGAGACGGAGATGATGCGTTACATCAAGCACTTGGAGAACAAGGATTTGTCCCTCGTACACAGCATGATTCCGCTCGGTTCTTGCACAATGAAGTTAAACGCAGCGACAGAGTTGATTCCCATCACATGGGCAGCGTTTGCGGAGCTTCACCCTTTTTGTCCGAAGGAACAGGCTGGAGGGATGCTTGAAATGTTGGAGGAGTTGGAAGCAGACTTATCAAAAATTACGGGATTTGCAGGGGTCTCATTGCAGCCTAATTCGGGCGCTCAAGGCGAATTTGCAGGATTGATGGTGATTCGGGCTTATCACGCTTCAAGGGGCGATGAAAACCGGAACATTTGCCTCATTCCTTCTTCGGCGCATGGGACCAATCCGGCATCCGCAGTGATGGCCGGCATGAAGGTCGTGGTGATTGGTTGCGACAATCAGGGCAACATCGATTTGGATGATTTGCGCGCCAAGGCAGAAGAACATTCTGCGAATCTGGGAGCTCTGATGATCACTTATCCGTCCACGCACGGAGTCTTTGAGGAAGGTATTTTGGAAATTACCGAAATGGTCCATGCTCATGGAGGTCAAGTGTACATGGACGGCGCAAACATGAACGCACAAGTTGGACTTACGAGTCCAGGCTTAATTGGTGCGGATGTTTGCCACTTAAATTTGCACAAGACGTTTGCCATTCCGCATGGAGGAGGTGGCCCAGGGGTTGGTCCAATTGGTGTTGCGGAACACCTTGTTCCTTTCTTGCCCGGTCACGAGGTCATCCCTACCGGTGGAGAGCAAGCCATTCATGCCATTAGCGGCGCGCCATTTGGTTCTGCATTGATTTGTCAAATTCCCTATGCCTACATCAAAATGTTGGGAGAAGAGGGATTGACGAGGTCCACAGAAGTTGCCATTTTGAACGCCAATTACCTGAAAGAGCGGTTGCAGAATGATTACAGCATTCTCTACCAAGGCGAGCAAGGAACGGTCGCTCATGAAATGATTTTAGACTGTCGCTCATTCAAAGCATCCGCAGGGGTAGAAGTCATGGACATTGCAAAGCGTTTGATCGATTATGGATTTCATGCTCCCACGGTTTCTTGGCCGGTAGCGGGAACGCTTATGGTTGAACCGACAGAGAGTGAATCCGTGGAGGAATTGGATCGATTTGTTGAGGCAATGCTTGCGATACGTGAAGAAATTCGAAGCATTGAACGAGGAGATGTAGATCGGGAAGACAATCTGGTGAAGATGGCTCCACATACAGCTCGGGAAGCGGCATCTTCACAATGGAGTCATCCGTATACAAGGGAGTCCGCTTGTTATCCCACGAAAGAAATGCGCGAGCGCAAGTTCTGGAGCCCTGTAGCACGAGTAGACAATGCCTACGGCGATCGAAACCTGGTCTGCAGTTGTCCGCCACTTTCTTCATTTGAAGAGATTTTGGGCTGAACCTTATAAGTGGGCATCGAGAGTTTATATTTGCGCAGAACCACAAACATCAAACTGCTGAGAATGAAGCAATTTTACACTGCAGCTTTCGCTGTACTCCTTACCACTGCTGTTACAGCTCAAGGCTTGTTGCCGATGGCAAATAAGACAGCCAATCAACGCCGACTTGAGGCTTTTAACACACCTACCGAAGTAGAACGTGACGTGATTTGGTCGCATGACTGCAACGTCGACTCATGCTCTTCATGGGTATTTGACAACGGGTCTCCAATCGCTGGCTCACCTTGGGAAGACATTGATCTGAACTTTGAGTGCACTGTAGAAGGACCAGCTGGACCTTACAATCAGTGGGCCGGAGGAACGGGTGACGGCAGTGCAGCTAGTCCGATGAATTCAACCACAGCAAATAATGGATTGTTGATTGTAGACTCCGATTTATTCGGAGCTGATGCAAACTATGACGCTGCTTGGATTGAAAACAGTTGGGTGCAGACTGCGGATCCAATCGATTGCAGCTCACTCGAATTTGTAAGCATATCAATGGAAACCCGCTACCGATGCTGGGATAATGGCGCTTCTGACGATAGCGAAAAATGCCTCATTGAGGTTTCTCGCGATGGCGTCAACTGGCCAAGCATCGAGACCTTTGCAGAAATCGATGGAACCGTCGACTATGGAGATGGTGAGCTTGTTGCGAGCCGATGGGAAGTTTTCCCAGGTTTTGAGACAGGGGATGGTACAGACAACCCATCGCTCGTAGAATTTGACATCACCACCGCTGCTGGCGGCCAAGAGCAGATTTGGGTCCGATTCCGTTGGTCTGGAACATGGGGTTATAGCTGGGAAATCGATGATATCCAGATTTACCAAACACCTGCGAATGATTTGCGCATTGACAACTACACGAGTTACACGGATTACTTCACAACTGGCGTATACGAGGCAGGTGTGTTTGCTGCTGGTCAATTGTCTGAATTGCAGGCCGCTGCGAAGATTTACAATGTTGGTTACTTGGACCAAGAAGGTTCAACGCTTGCATTGGGTGTAAACGGATCTGAAGTTGGTGCATCCGACCCCATCACAATTAGCTACCAAACGGATGATACATTGCGTGTTGTTTATGACATGTCTGAGGTAGGAACCTACGACCTTTCATACACGGTAAGTGCTACAGTTGAAGATGAAAACCCTGGAAACAATGCAGCATCACAATCTTTTGAGGTGAGCAATCTTCACTACGGCCGTGACAACGGAACCATGGTTGCGGAATTCCCAGGGGAAGGCACAGATGATTTCATTGCTTTGGCTCCTTATGACATCTTCGAAGATGTCACGGTATATGCCATTGATGTTGCGATTGTAGCAGGTTCTGAAGATGGAACTCCTGTGATCGCTCACTTATTTGACGGTGCTGATGAGAACTACATCACCGAGCAGTATGGTGGTTTGATCGTGAGCACGTCCGAATTGGATTTGGCAGCTCAATACAGCAACGATGGAACAGAAGATGATGTTCTTTGGTACACGCTCGTTTTGGAAGAGCCAACAACGCTTCCTGCCGGATCTGTCATTGGTGCTGGTTTCGAACACTACGGAGGATCAAGCGTTCAGATTTGGGAGTCGCAGTACACGTACGATAACACGGCATTCGTATACGGTCCTTTCGGCAGCGGAAGTGCTTACGACTGGTACTACACCAACGAGACGCCTATGGTTCGATTGAATTTGAACCCAGATGCAACCAACACGGTAAGCGTAAAGGAAGTAGCAACAGCAAACTTCCAGTTTTACCCATTGGCGCCAAACCCTGCCAATGCTTCAACGCGGTTGCAGTACCGTTTGGACCAGAATTCAGATGTTGCTTTGGAGGTCCGTGACATCACTGGAAAGTTGGTGACGCGAATCAACCGAGGCACTCAGGCTGTGGGTTACCACAGCATCACATTGGATGTCGAGGAATACAATGCGGGTGTTTACATGACCACGTTGGTTGTGAATGGAGCCCGCGCGACTGAGCGACTTTTGGTCGACTAATCATACGATGTGTCAAGCGCCAGTTATGCTGGCAATGATAAATGAAGGGAATTCCGCAAGGAGTTCCCTTCTCTTTTGTCCGAATATGGGGTTTTTTGGTTTGTTTGGTGTAATTTCAGCCGACGAAAAACAAGATTCACAAAATGAAGAACTTTACTTTTTTATGCGTTGCTATTCTCGGATTTGCAACTGCAATGCAAAGCCAGCGAATGACTGATTTGCACACGTTTGCAATGATGCCAGTTGGATTATCAGATGCTGAGGCAACAATGGTACGTGGTGAAAATGAGTCAGCACTTGAAGTTGCTCAACGTGGCGGCGGTTCGATTCTCTTTTACGAGGATTTCGCGAACGGATTTGAAGGCAACAATGGCATTGGTGAATGGACCGTTGAAGACACGGGAGAAGGACAGATTTGGCAGCACGTTGATGTTGCTGGAAATGGTTACTACTCTGACGGGTCTGCTTCAGGCGTCCAGCCTCCAGCAGGGGAATTCTCAACGAACATCGGTTCTTTGAACTCAACGACAGCTGACAATGGCTGGATGGTATTCGATTGTGATTACTTCAACACGCCGATCGCAGATGGTGTAGAGAACACAGAAGGGTGGATCACTTCACCATCGATAGATTTTTCTGCTTCAGGATCAGTGATCATTACGTGGGAACAATATTTCCGCTACTGCTGCTATCCGTATGCCCCTATCTACATTCAGGCGAGCAATGATGGTGGTGCTAACTGGACAACGTTCGATGCACATGGAACATTCATCGAGTCAGCGAACACGGCTTCTGCGAATGCCTTGACCACGTCCGTAGATATTTCTTGTGTTGCGGCCAATTCAGCAGATGTTCAGATTCGATTTTCTTACCTACAAGCTCCAGAAACAGGAGACGGATTTAGCCACTACTATTGGGGCATTGATGACGTGACCATTTCAGAGAATCCAGTGGACAACGATTTGACCGCTGTGCAATTGACCAATGGCGATGTCTTCGGCATTTGGGAGTACCGCGTGACACCAATTGAGCAGGCGATTTCAGAAGCAGACGGAGGTTTGTTGGCTGGCTTGCTTTACCGCAACTCAGGCAACGTCGATCAAGATGAGACGACGGTTACCATTGATGTTTTGGACGAAGGAGGCAACGTACTGAGCACGACAACAGAAGAGCTTGGCACGGTAAATAGTTTTGGAAATGCGGTCATCTGCCCTGCGAATCCTCAAGACACGATTTACATTGCCACAGGATGGACGCCAACTGAAACAGGCAATTATGTGTTGCAGGCGACAATCGCTTCTGCAAACGAAGACGAGTCCCCAGAGGATAACACGTTGAGCAAAGTCATTGTATTCAGTGATGATGAGTACGGTCATGACGATGAGGCAGCTTTGGATGTGGAGTTCGGTCCAGGTGATTCTGAAATTGATGGTTTGTTCAACCCATGTGGATACGGTAACTACTACAGCATGGCCAACGAAGGTTCAACTGCTTACGGAGTGACGGTTCGTTTCGGACCGAACTGTGGCGGTGGTGATTTGGAATTCGAGACGCGATTGTATGAGAATGACGGATCAGGGGCACTTGTAGATGCGCCATTTGAGTCGGCATACTGGACATATGATGATGCGTGGACACCAGGTTCTGCTGCATCAAGCGAGTATGTTTACTTGCCTTTTGAGGACCCTATTGAAGTTGGAACAGACAACGCATATTTCGCTGCAGTTATCAATGAGTTTGAGAGCGAAGCACAACTCACAGTTCTCGGAAATGCAGATACTGATACGGACAACTCTACAGGTGATTACAACCTTACAGGAGCCGGTGATTTTGTATGGTTCACGTCGCAAACAGCAACGCCTGCAATTCGCCTGATTTTGTCAGAGCGTGTTGGAGTCGATGAGATTGCAAACCGCAACGGTATCCAGTTGTTCCAAAACGTTCCAAACCCAACAAATGGTACGACCATGATTCGCTTTGAATTGTTGCAGACACGCAACGTGACAATGGAGATGCGTGACCTACAAGGTCGCTTGATCCAAGTCGTTGAGCGAGGCCAATTGCCTGCAGGCAACCACCAGGTTGACATGAACGTGTCTGATCTTCAAGGTGGAATCTACACGTACACTTTGGTAGCAGACGGAATGCGTTTGACCAAGAAGATGATGGTCAAGTAAGAACATTGCCATAGGATTTGAAAAGGGCGGTCATATGACCGCCCTTTTTTTATGATGCGCTGCCTGCAAATTGTAGATTTGCCCCATGAGTTTGAAGTCCCTGTTGAGCCGACCCATCGCCCGTATTTCTGCTGCGAGGGAAACCAAGAAAGCAGGGGAGCCACATGCCAGGCAGGCACGGCTGCTGCAGGATCTTCTGAAACGTGCCCAAAACACGGCATTTGGCCGAGACCATGGGTTGCAAAGTGGTATGACCCTCAAACAGTTCCAGGCAGCAGTTCCAATTCGCGATTACGAAGGGTTGAAACCATGGGTGGAACGAGCTGTCAAAGGCGAAGCTGACGTGCTATGGCCTGGATTGCCAGATTATTTCTGCAAAACCAGCGGGACCACAAGTGGTGCCAAGTTCATTCCCATCACGCCTGATTCCATGCCCAATCATACGGGATCAGCGCGCAATGCCTTGCTCCAATACATTCATAATTCGAAGAATGCTCGTTTTGTAGACGGAAAAATGATCTTTTTACAAGGCTCGCCGAAGTTGTCGAATACAGATGGCGGAATCCTGATGGGTCGCTTGAGTGGCATTGTTGCGCACCACATCCCAGATTACCTGCAAGCCAATCGATTGCCATCGTTTGAAGCGAACTGCACGGAGCCGTGGGAGGCCAAAGTGAACGCCATTGTCGAAGAGACGAAAAATGAAGATTTGAGGCTTATTAGTGGCATTCCATCGTGGGTGCAGAATTACTTCGAACGGTTGTTGGAAGTCACTGGTGCAGCCAATGTCAAGGAAGTTTTTCCCAATTTTGAGCTGTTCGTTTTTGGAGGCGTGGCCTTCGAACCCTACCGAGAACGCTTCAGAACATTGATAGGAGATGAGGTGGATACCGTTGAGCTTTTTCCGGCATCGGAAGGTTTTTTCGCTTACCAAGACCAATTGAAAGGTGAAGGTTTGCGGCTGAACATTGATGATGGAATCTTTTATGAGTTCATTCCCGCTGCTGAATATTTTGAATCGAATCGCCGCCGACTTGGCTTGCATGAGGTTGAATTGGGGGTGCAATATGCCTTGATCATCACGAGCAATGCTGGATTGTGGTGCTACGACATCGGAGATACGATCAAGTTTGTCTCAATGGAGCCGTACAGGCTGGTTGTGACGGGTCGCATCAAGCATTTTACAAGTGCATTTGGTGAGCATGTCATTGCGGAAGAAGTGGAAGGTGCCGTGCAAGATGCCATGGCGTCTGCAGGAGGTGTAGTGACTGAATTTCACGTGGCACCGGAGATGAGTCCTACGAATGGTTTGCCATTCCATGAATGGTTCATTGAATTTTCTGAACTGCCACCGGATGTCGAGGCGTTTGCGAAAGCTGTGAATGAAGGTGTATTGAAGCGCAATCCGTACTACCGTGATTTGATTTCAGGTGCAATTCTTCAAAATGCGAAGGTGCGTTTGCTGGGAAAAGGTGCGTTTCACCAAGCCATGGCGAATCGGGGTAAATTGGGCGGGCAGAACAAGCCTCCTCGCCTTGCAAACGGCCGTGATTTTGCTGCGGAATTGGAGAGGCTGACACAACATTGAAAAGGAACTAAAGTGAAAATACTCGCATTGATAGGAGGGAGTGGCTCGGGTAAATCCACCGTGCTTGACGGACTAAGGGAGCATTTTGCGGGCCGCGCTGCAGTGCTTTCTCTGGATAATTATTACCGTCCAAAGTCGGAGCTTCCGGTGGATGAAAACGGACAAACCAACTTTGACTTGCCGGTCGTAATTGATGACGCCACAATGGTCAGTGACATTGATGTGTTGCGCTCGGGAAAGTCCATTCACTTGAGCACGTACACGTACAACCGTGATGTAATGAAGTCCGAAACCGTGACCATTAATCCGGAGGAATGGCTCATTGTCGAGGGCTTATTTGCGATGGCATATCCAGCTATGGAAGAACGAGTGGACATGGTGGGTTACATTGATGCATCTCCTGAGACACGTTTGGCGCGTCGCATTGCTCGAGACGGTTCAGAGCGTGGTTATACCGAAGAGGAGGTGCGTTACCAATGGAAGCAACACGTGCGCCCGGCAGACATCCAATTCATTGAACCTTGGAAGGTCAAAGCAGATGTCGTGATTGACAACGAACATGATTGGAAGTCTGGTTTGAACGACTTGATCGAAAAAATGGAAAACGCTTAATTGAAAACCATGAAAAAAGCATTCACATTGCCAACGTGCAAAACCTGTGTTCGGATTTTTGAGGACCTGCAGCCGGAGCAAAATGGGTGCGAGGTTGTTGACATCAAAGCGGAGGGAATCTCTGCTGATGATCTCGATCGAATGAAGGAATTGGCGGGATCGTACGAGGCGCTATTTTCTCGCCGCGCCATGAAGTTTCGCTCCATGGGGCTTGCGGATCAGACGCTCACCGAAGCAGACTATCGGAAGTTAATCTTGGAGGAATACACCTTCCTCAAGCGCCCGGTGTTTCTGTTTGATGATCAAGTCACTGCGGGATCGGCGAAGGCTTCAGTTGAAGCTGCGCGTGCGGCACTTTAATTTTTCATGAAGACGTATCTGGCTCACCTAGCCTTGCTCATTGTAGGCTTAACCTATGCGGGTAATTATCTCGTTGCCAAAGGCTTGATGCCAGATTTGATTGGTCCTAGCGGATTCATTGTGTTGCGTGTCATTGGAGGAGGTGGCTTGTTTTGGGTGCTCAGAGGCGTGTTATTCGCTGGAGGGAAGCCTTGGGATCGCATTGACGATTCGGATTGGTGGCGTCTCTTTGCCTGCGGGACGACGGGCGTAGCAGCAAACCAGTTGCTTTTCTTCAATGGCTTGGATGCTACAAGCCCTGTAAATGCCTCGCTGATCATGACGTCCAATCCCATTTTGGTATTGGGGATTTCTTCCGTTTTGTTGGGTACGACGATTACCTCGCGCAAGGTTTTGGGCATTGCATTGGGAGCCATAGGCGCCATCACCCTCATGATCATTGGAGGTCAGTCGGAGGGTGCGTATTCCTCGTGGCAAGGAGATTTGATGATATTGCTCAATGCGACGAGTTATGGATTTTACTTGGTGTTGGTCAAGCCGCTGATGTCTAAATACCGGCCCTTGACGGTGATATCTTGGGTGTTTGCATTTGGTGCAATTTGGGTGCTTCCGATTGGCATGAAACAGGCATTGGCAGTTGACTGGGATGCTTTTCAAATTGCTGATTGGCAGGGTTTGGCGTACGTGGTATTGGGGACAACGTTCATGGTGTACTTGCTGAACATTTATGCGCTGCGGATCGTGCAACCGACGGTCGTGAGCATCTACATTTATTTGCAGCCGATTCTCACCACTGGGTTTTCGTTTCTTCTGGCTTCATTCGGTGGACGTGATTACACATCTGATTTGGGATGGTATACCGTGGCATGCGCCGTTGCAATTTTCCTCGGTGTGGCGTTGGTGAGTTTGCCAGCTCGGGGTTCGAATTGACGAGAGATTCCCTAATTTCACATCATGTCAATTGCCAAGCCATTCAACCTGACCCAATGGATTGAAGACCATCGGGATTTGCTCAAGCCTCCCGTGGGAAATAAAAATCTCTACGTTGAAAGTGGTGATTACATCGTCATGATCGTTGCCGGCCCAAACGCGCGCAAGGATTATCATTACAATGAGACCGAAGAACTCTTTTACCAACTTGAAGGCAACATCACCGTTCGCATTCAAGAGGACGGCAAGCCCGTTGACATGAAGTTGGGGCCTGGTGATATGTACCTGCATCCAGCCAAAGTGCCGCATAGCCCTATGCGCGAGGAGGGTTCATTGGGATTGGTCATTGAATGCAAACGAGAAGGCACAAATGCCAAAGATGGCTTGATGTGGTTTTGCGACGTTTGCAATCACCCGCTGCACGAGACATACTTCGAATTGCGGAACATTGAGAAAGATTTCTTGCCGCGATTCCGTGAATTTTATGGCAGTGAATCCATGCGAACGTGCGATTCCTGTGGTGAGGTGATGCCCTCAGACCCCCGATTTGTGAATTAAATTCAGGCAGGAGCAACGCATTACAGAGATGAGTGGTTGTTTCTTTGAAGCTTTTAGAGTGAATTCATTGCAATGAGCCAAAAACCAGCACCACCTTTCAGTTGCACTTACACGCCTCAAGTTCCTGCTCTGCTGCAAGGTCTTGGCTGTAGCATTGCCTTGTCCACGTATCAGGCTGGTAAAGTGGTGTTCATTTCGGCTAAGGATGATAAGTCACTCAGTCAGCTACCGCGGAATTTTGAAAAGGCCATGGGGGTGGCGGAAGACCCTAAGACGGATCGATTGGCCATCGCCTGCATGAATCAAGTGCTGGTGTTTCGCAACTCCCAGCAATTGGCCGCACACTACCCCAAGTCACCCAACGTTTACGATGCGATGTACATGCCGCGTGCGGCTTACTTCACAGGTCCGTTGGATATCCACGACGTGCATTTTGATGCAGACGGGGGACTGATTGCGGTGAACACCTTGTTTTCGTGCTTGATGAAGGTGGATGATGCGTACAATTTTACGCCGGTGTGGCAGCCACACTTTGTGGATCGCATTGCACCCGAAGATCGCTGTCATCTCAATGGCCTTGCGATGGAGAATGGCCGTCCACGTTACGTGACAGCGTTCAACCAGGGCAATGAGCGGCACAGTTGGCGTGAAAACATCACCAAGACGGGCATCGTCATGGATGTCGAGAGCAACACGGTCTTGGCCGAGGGCTTGGCCATGCCACATTCGCCGACGCTAATCAACGGAGAGCTATACGTATTGACTTCTGCGACAGGTGAGTTGGTGCGCATCGATCGAACCACTGGTGAGAAAGAGGTGATCGCGTCGTTTGGAGGCTTTGTTCGCGGCATGTCTTTTCATGAAGATTACCTGTTCATCGGACTTTCGAAGATCCGGGAGAAATCAAAAACCTTTGGAATGTTGGCCGGCGAATTGACAAACAACCAAGCGGGGATTGCCATTTTCCATTTGCCAACACGGTCGAAAGTGGGCGTTATCCAATACCAAAGTTCCGTGGAA
>CAJQMI010000142.1 GCA_905479395.1 uncultured Flavobacteriales bacterium | reverse complement strand
GGTGCAAAATTAGTGTTTAACGGCTTAACATCCAAGGGTTTTTGCATCGTGGGTAACCTGTTCATAAAGCAGTTTGGGCTTGGACGAGAATCGGTGCGATATTCGCCTTCGATAATGGAACAAACTCCGTCCTCTTCTTACACCGTCAGTGCACGCAAATATCGCCCTCAAAATTGGGAAGCTGTCGTGGGCCAAGATGGGATTACGCGCACGCTGAAACAGGCGATCGAGCAAGAGCAAATGGCCCAGGCTTATTTGTTCTGTGGCCCGCGAGGCGTGGGGAAGACAACCTCCGCGCGGATCTTCGCAAGGGCAATCAATGGATTTGAGGCGAATGAGGACGAGGATTATGCCTTCAACGTGTTTGAATTGGATGCAGCATCCAACAACAAGGTTGAAGACATTCGCTCGATTGTGGATCAAGTTCGCATTCCTCCGCAGCGAGGCAAGTACAAGGTTTACATCATAGACGAGGTGCACATGCTGTCTCAAGCAGCGTTCAATGCCTTCTTGAAGACTTTGGAGGAGCCACCACCTCATGCGGTTTTTGTTTTGGCAACTACGGAGAAGCACAAGATTCTTCCTACCATTCTATCCCGGTGCCAGATTTTCGACTTTCATCGCATCACAGTGCCTGACATGGTGAGTCATCTGCAAGGGATTTGCGAAAAGGAAGGCGTTGAGGCGGAGGAATCGGCACTGCACGTCGTGGCCGTCAAAGCGGATGGAGCTTTGCGCGATGCGCTCAGTATTTTCGATCAATTGGTCGCATTTGCTGGCAAAAAACTGACGTATGATGCCGTTGCCGAGCATTTGCACGTCCTCGACCAGCAAACTTACTTTGACGTTGTCGATGCAACTCGTGCAGGTGAAATTGCCCCGGCCTTGTTGTTGTTGGATGAAATCATTGTCCGGGGTTTTGACCCACACCATTTCATCACGGGCCTTGGTGCTCATTTGCGCAATCTATTGGTTGCCCGAGACCCCTCGACAGTTGCGCTGATGGAAGTTACAGATGATGTGAAGCAGCAGTTCTTGCAGCAGGCAGGAGATGTGGATATTCGTTTTTTGATTCGTTCGTTGGATCTCGTAAATGAGGCTGACATTCGCTACAAAGGGAGCAATCATCAGCGCTTGCTGGTTGAGTTGACACTGATGCAAATGGCTTCCCATGAGGAAGCTCAAAAAAAAAAGCCTGAACTGAATCCGATTGTCGCTGGTGCGTGGAAAAGTGTGGTTCCTGCCCAACCTGCCCAACCCGCCGCTCCGATTGAAGCCCAATCAAGCCCAAAAGCACCGTTGAATCCGTCTGAGCCCTCGGTGTCTGAAGTTGTTTCGGAGGGCTCCCAGCCAAAAGTTAGTGTCGTTATTGAGTCGGTGGTTCAGGAGGAGCAAGAAGCCTCGCCAGCAGCAGAGCCCTCGATTGAGTCTCAGCCTGCAGATCGCAGTGCTCGAAAGCGGAAGATGAAGCTCGCCACGCCATCAACACTGCAAGCCATTGCGCCTAAAGTGGTGAGCAAGGAGGTGGATGAAGTGCGCACCAAAAAGGTTGATGAGCCCATGATTCAGCAGGCTTGGACGGCTTTCGGATTGAAAACAAAAGAAGCAGACCAACTCAATTTCTTCTCGACTTTAACTGCGACTACCATCAATCTGGAGGGCACCAAAGTCATCATTCATGTCTTGAATAAGTTGCAAGAAGAGCAAATCCGAGATGGGCTCATGGACATCTCTCAATTTATCGCAAACCAAGTCGAGAATGATGAGTTGAAGTTTGAAATCAATGTGGTTGCTTCGGCTGAGGTCGAGATCAATTCTCAGTTTTTGACAGATCGAGAACGCTACGATGGGATGGTGAAGAAAAATCCGAGGGTGGAGGAATTGCGCAAGCGCTTGGATTTGGACTTAAATGGCTAATAACCAGCTTGAGAAGAGCAAGGGGTTTTCTCGTTTGTGTCGGATTTTGTGCAATTCATGACAGGTATGAAGCATGCAGTGATTCATTTTTTGCATTTTTTTGAATAGAGATTGAACGCATTGGCTGCACGAAGTGTTGTCCCAACATGAAAAGGCAATCTTCTTTGTTGTTTTGGGTTTTTCTTCTTTCTGTCTTGGGTCTTCAAGACTTGAGAGCTCAAGGCGTTATCCGCGGTAGAGTCAACGATGCTCAAACGAACCAGCCTATCCCATTTGCGAATGTTGTGATCCAGGGTGAGACAGTTGGAACGACAACTGATTTTGATGGCAACTATGAATTAAGTTCGGTTACTCCGGGTTTGCGAAACATCCGAGTGAGTTTTTTGGGCTACGAGTCCAAGACCGTTTTCGAAATCGAAGTGACACCATCGCGTCCAGCCGTGATCAATGTCATGTTGAGTCCATCAACCATAGCCATTGAAGAAGCGGAGGTTGTTGGGGCGCGCAGGACCAATTCTGCTGAAGCCCCGCTCAGTGTGCGCTCACTTGGCACAAACGAAATCAAACGAAATCCAGGAGGCGGTCGGGACATCAGCCGAGCAATTCGAACGCTCCCGGGTGTGGCAGCAATCCCTAGTTTCCGGAATGACATCGTGATCCGAGGAGGCGCACCCAACGAAAATCGTTTTTACATTGACGGCATTGAAATCCCCAACATCAACCACTTTGCAACCCAAGGAGCAAGCGGGGGGCCTGTGGGAATGATCAATGTCGATCTTGTCGAGAACATTGATTTCTATGCCGGGGCGTTTCCTGCGGCACGCGGAAATGCGTTGAGTTCGGTCATGGAATTCAGTTTCAAAGAAGCACGCACAGATGAGTGGACAGCGAACATGGTGGTCGGCACCAGTGATTTGGGTTTGACTTTGGAAGGTCCTACTGGTGAAAAGAGTTCCTTGATTTTTAGCATGCGCAGGAGCTATTTGCAGTTCTTGTTCGAAGCCATTGGTCTTCCTTTTCTCCCAATTTATAACGACTATCAATTCAAATGGACCGCACGCCCCAATGATAAAAATTCAATCACAGTCATTGGATTAGGTGCTCTGGATAATTTCGAACTCAATCTGGCCATAGCGGAGGATACTTCAGCAGTTAACTATTTAGACCAGCTGGCCATTCTCGGGGCGTTGGATGTGCAAGAGCAATGGAATTACACGCAAGGTGTTCGCTGGGACCGCTACCAAGAAAATGGCAAGTGGAGTTTCTTTTTGAGTCGCAATATGCTCAACAACAGGGCTTTTAAACACATCGACAACGATGTGAATCAACCGCTCGTCAGGGACTATTTGTCTCAAGAAATCGAAAATAAGTTTCGGGCTGAACGCAAGTTGTTCGGCGAAAACACGTGGGAGGCTACCTATGGAGTGGCCTATGAGTATGTCAAATACAACAACAAGACCAACGAGTCACGTTTTGATCCATCCACAGGAGGTTTGACGCCAATTGATTACCAGACGGATTTCAAGGCCCACAAATACGGTGTTTTTGCGACAGCTAGCCGGCGACTTTTGGATGAGCGACTCTCTCTGGCGGCAGGTTTTCGGATGGATGCCTCTACGTTAGGCGAAGGGTTGAGGAACCCATTGGAACAATTTTCCCCGCGCGCTTCTGCTTCTTTTGCATTTGCACCAGGTTGGACCTGGAATGCCAATGTGGGAAGGTATTTCCAATTGCCTGCCTACACCATTTTGGGATTTGAACAAGAAGGCCAGCGCATCAATGCAAGCGAATCATCGAGGTACTTGCAGAACACACACTATGTTTCCGGCTTGCGATGGGAAGGAGGTGAGCGCAATTTTGTTGCCTCTTTGGAGGGCTTCTTGAAGAATTACGACGGGGCTCCAATCAGTCAAACCTTGGGCGTGCCGTTGGCCAATCTCGGCGCTGATTTCGGCGTTGTTGGCAACGAGTCAGTCCTTTACACAGGAATTGGTCGGTCCTATGGAAGTGAATTGTTGTTGCAGCAGCGCCTTTACAAAGGATTTTATGGATTGATGGCATACACGTTTGTCCGGAGTGAGTATGCCGACACAACAGGTGGTTACACTCCAAGCAGTTGGGACAACAGGCATATTTTGAGCTTGACCGGGGGAAAGAAATTTGAAGGCGGTTGGGAAGTGGGTGCGCGTTTGCTGTTTAGTGGGGGGCTTCCTTACACACCCGTCGACTTGAACTCATTGAGCATCGAATCTTGGGACAATTACGGGCGACCTTTGTTGAATTACACGCAATTGAATACTGAGCGCAACGGAGCCTTCCATCAACTGGACATTCGGATTGACAAGAAGTGGTTCTTTGAGAATTGGTCGTTGGACGTGTTCGTGGAAATTCAAAATGCCACAGGTGCCGCAGTTCCACAGCCGACTTTCGTGGATGTGGTCCGAGACAACCTCACAGGTGCTCCCATTCCTTCTACGACGAATCCAGGATTTTATGATCAAAGGGAATTGGATCCGAGCACAGGATCAGTTTTGCCAGCCCTTGGTTTGATCATCGAGCTTTGATCGAAACTCAGGTGCTTCCGGGTTATATTTGAATCATGCGCGTTGATAAATTCCTGTGGTGCGTTCGGGTCTTCAAGACCCGTTCCCTGTCTTCCGCTCAATGCCGAGAAGGCAAGGTTTTTGTAGACGGAAAGACCGTGAAGCCGGCCCACGAGCTCAAAGGTAACGAGGTCATTCGCGTTCGAAAAGGAGCCGTCTATTTTGAGTGGCAGGTTTTGGCTATGCCAAAAAGCCGAATGGCGGCGTCTCTAGTACCTGATTTTGCAAAGGACATTACCCCCGAGGGTGAGAAGCAAAAGTTGGAAGAAATCAGAGCTGCTCAGCAAGATCTTCTTCGACCTACTGGTCGTCCTACCAAGCGTGATCGCCGCGATTGGGAAAAATGGTTTTCATGAAGCAGAAATTCAAAACCTCGTTTATTTCCGCTGAGGAAACTTGTTCTGTTCGGTTTCAGGTGCTGTGGCCTCACAAATCCAGAGCTGAAGAATGTACCATTGACGTCGATCATTCAATCGGAGCGCGTCATGTTGGAGCCTTCGATGAATCTGGTCAGTTGGTCGGTGTTTGCTCTTTGTTCGAGCAGACAAGTGAGCGTAATCCGAAAGCACTGCCGTCTGGAGAAGCTGTTTATCGCTTGCGAGTCATGGGCACGACGCCTGAAGTACGCGGCTCAGGTGCCGGTGCTTCTATCGTTGAATTTGCTTGCGCCTGGTGCCGAGAGCAAGGAGTTGATTGGTTGTGGTGCGATGCACGAGAAGTTGCGTTCGGGTTCTATGAGAGAATGGGATTTGATTTCGTGTCCGGGGCCTACCAAGTGCCAGAAATTGGGACGCATCGAATGATGGCTCGGAAACTCTAAATTTGTCTTTTCTAAATCTTACCATGCCGAAGATTTCACACAAAGGGCTCTCGATGCCCGACAGCCCCATTCGAAAATTGACTCCGTTTGCCAATGGTGCCAAGGAACGAGGTGTTCATGTCATTCATTTGAACATTGGTCAGCCTGATATCGCTACTCCAACGTCTGCGATGGACGCCATACACAACATCAACCGTGAAGTCCTGGAGTACAGCCCTAGTGAAGGTTTTGCATCTTACCGCAGAGGTCTGGTACGCTACTATCAATCGGTGGGTGTCCAGGTGACGTCAGATCAAATTATGGTCACCACAGGTGGTTCAGAAGCGCTTGTGTTCGCCTTTATGAGTTGCCTAAATCCAGGAGATCAGGTTATCATCCCAGAGCCTTTTTATGCCAACTACAATGGGTTTTCCGCATGGGCGGGAATTGAAATCGTTCCGGTCACAGCTTCCATTGAAAATGGGTTTTCTCTGCCGCCGATGTCAGCATTTAAGGAGGCCATTACTGATCGTACCAAGGCGATTTTGATTTGCAACCCGGGGAATCCAACGGGCACGAAATACGCTGACGCATCACTTCGGGCGGTGGCTGATTTGGTGAAGGAACGTGATTTGTTTTTGTTTGCGGATGAGGTTTACCGTGAGTTTACTTACGATGGTAGCATGTCGCCAAGTGTCTTGAGTTTGGAGGGCATTGACGATCATGCCGTCGTCATCGATAGCGTCTCGAAACGATACAGCATGTGTGGTGCTCGTGTGGGGGCTTTGGTTACCAAGAATGCGGATGTTCGGAGAGCGGCGATGCGTTTTGCCATGGCACGGCTAAGCCCACCGACGTTGGCGCAGGTGGCAGCCGAGGCAGCGTTGGAGACGGAAGCATCTTATTTTGAAGAAGTGCGGGCAGAATACAAAACACGACGTGACGCCTTGGTTCAGGGATTAAATTCCATTGATAACGTTGTGTGTCCAACACCAGGGGGTGCTTTTTATGCAGTGGCCAAGTTGCCGATTGATGATTCTGATTCTTTTTGCCAGTGGATGCTGGAATCATTTGAGCATGAAGGAAGCACAGTCATGATGGCGCCGAACTCAGGTTTTTATGCGACCCCAGGATTGGGTAAGCAAGAAGTGCGAATGGCATATGTATTGCATCTTGATGACATCCAGAAAGCGGTGCGTTGCATTGCAGCAGGTTTGCAAGTTTACCCAGGAAGAGTAGATCAGTAGTGAGCGTTTTGAGTTTGCTCCCATTCGCCTTTTGACAAGTCCCTTGGCTTTGTAACTTCATGCGCTCAATTGAGAATTCAATATGCCATGAAAATTGTCGTCACCACTTTCTGCCTGATTGCTCTGTTGTTGTCCTTTGACGCTGCCGCTCAAGAGGCAGATACCACTTGGGTGCAGGCCTACACTTGGGAAGCCCAGAACAATCCTGAAGCAGCTTACGACAGCCCGGGGAGACGCTGGTTTGATTTTCCGGCGAGTGACAATGATTCGTCGTATCAGAAGATTCTGATGTATTACAACCTCAAATGCTTTGAGGATGGCACTGCGGGCAACCTAGGCTACGCATGCGGTGAGTGGGACTACTTATCTTACAGTTATTTGTTCGATCATACCGGTGATCTAGACAGCAATTTACTTTCTCATCCCCAATGGCTCATCGATGATCAGGGCTTTGAGTCAGACACCCTTATTCTATTTCCAGAAAATGG
Source organism: uncultured Flavobacteriales bacterium (assembly GCA_905479395.1). Taxonomy (GTDB): domain Bacteria; phylum Bacteroidota; class Bacteroidia; order Flavobacteriales_D; family Sanyastnellaceae; genus UA16. Next base: position 17,761 of record CAJQMI010000142.1, on the reverse strand, counting down.
TATCCCGATGGATACCGTGCGCTGGACGTATTCTGAATACGGTATTGCAGAGGATGGATCTTCATCGCAGAATATCGCAGGGGAAGGAACTGCTGATTGGAGTGAATTAGAGTGGCTGACTGATGATTCTCCTGGCGGTAAAATGCAATGGCTCTGGACTGCAGACGAGTTGGCTGCATGGGGCTGGGGCGATTTAAGTGTAGCAGGATTGGAATTTCCGATGATGTCTTCTTTGGAAACAAGAGATGCTGCAAAGTGGAGCGCATATTGGGTGGAATTGGATACGCTGGAAGGATTTCACACGGGTGTGCCTGATGCCACAGCGAGTGTGTTTGATGCGACTCATTCTGGGCGATTTGTTTGGGATGCACCATTGCAATGGGATGGTTCGAGCCACTTGGTCATTGGTTGTGAGTGGTCTGGGGATTCCGCATTCCTTGACTGGAGTGCGGTGGAAGGCACCACTGCCCCTGAGAAAACTTGGCAAGCAGGAACAGCTGGAGAGTACATTTCTTTCGATGGAAACGATCGCCTTGAAGTGGCCATGGAATGGTTGGACTCACTGGACCAAGAGGTTACTGTGGAGTTTTGGCAGCGCGGGACAACAGCGTTTCAACCGGAAAACAATAGCATCTGCGAAGGGATGAATTCGGCCAATCAACGCGAGATTAACATTCACTTGCCTTGGTCCAACAGTCGGGTCTATTGGGATGCGGGTTACGATGGTGGTTATGACCGAATTGATCAAGCAGCGAATGCTCAAGATTTTGAGGGCAAGTGGAACCATTGGGCATTCTCCAAGGATGCTACAGCAGGAATCATGGCGATTCATTTGAATGGAGAACTCTGGCATACTGGATCTGATAAAGACAATGCATTTGGAGAGATGGTCCGGTTTTACATCGGGTGCAATGGAAATGGTGGAAACGATTACCGCGGAGACGTTGACGAATTTCGAATGTGGTCCGCAGCGTTGACGTCAGAAACCATTTCGTCCTACCATGCGCGTCCCGTCGATGCATATCATCCAGCTTTAAGCAGCCTTGAAATGGACCTTGAGATGGGTTTTAATTTTGAAATTGGAGCGGTTGGAGATGGTGTTGAATTGATTTCACACGGCAATGCAGGCGTGCGCAAGCACCTGCCAAAAGAAGCCTTTTACAACCCAGGCGCCATGCCCAGCAATGCACGTCCGGTGTTTACGTGGTGGCATGGAGAGGTTCAAAGTATGGAGCCAGTGGTTGTCAATCATAGCCATCGAATCCCAGCGACCAGTATCGTCGAGTGGGCGGTTGAAGGCAATGGTGTGCAGGTTGTTTCAGTCGACTACGGTTGGCAAGCAGATCAGCTTCGCTTCGTCACGACTCCGGACGGTCTCGCACTCGATTCTTTTCCAATCGCAGGGGAACATGTGGTGTTTGAAAATGACACCTTGGACTATTTCTCGCCAGCTTTTGAAGTCATCGACCGCTATGAGCTTGCCCGATTCATCACTCCATATGGCATTGGTCTCACTTTGGACGACGATGGCTGGACTTGGATTTTTGACGTTTCAGATTTCGCCCATCTGTTGCGTGACAGCGTGGAGTTGCAAGCTGGCAATTGGCAGGAATTGCTCGACATGAAATTCGCTTTCATTTCGGGCACCCCGCCACGTGACGTTTTGCGAATGGATGCGTTTTGGAAAGGACAACAGAACTTGGCCTCGTTTGACGAGAACATCACTGATCATCTATTCACGCCGGAAGATGGGGAAGAGATGTTTAAGCTGCGGACGCGTGCAAGCGGACACGGCTTTGGTTCGGGCAACAATTGCGGAGAGTTCTGTTACAACACGCATTCCGTGGAGGTGAATGGAGCGTTGCAATGGAGTTGGGAGGTGATGCGTGAGTGTGCGGACAATCCGCTCTATCCGCAGGGCGGTACGTGGATTTATGATCGTGCAGGATGGTGTCCCGGAGCACCTGTGGATACAAAAGAGTTTGAGTTGACCGCGCTTGTTGACGGACAGGATGAGTTTGCAGTGGATTATGACATCACCTACGATCCTGACGGAAATTACCGTTTCGAAGGGCAAATTGTGGCGTACGGATCTCCGAATATGCAACACGATGTGGAGGTTTCTCAGATCTTGGCTCCTTCTGACGATAAGATTGAATCTCGGTTGAATCCGATTTGCAAGTCGCCCAAAGTGGTCATTCGGAACAATGGATCGGAAGTGTTGACCTCTTGTTCCATTTCGTACGGTGTGCAAGGAGGTGAAACCATGACCTATGCCTGGGAAGGTGAATTGGAATTCTTGGAATCAGAGGAAGTCGAGCTTGCTTATGATGATCCAATTTTGTGGGAGGGAGATAACGAGGCGTGGTTGCTATTTGAGGTAGAAGTAAATGCGCCCAACGGTTCAGTGGATGAGGAGTCTAGAAATGATGCTGCCTCGAGCCGATTTCATCGCGTGCCAACTTGGTCGTATACTGACTTGGACGACAACCGCGTCATCGTATGGACGAAGACCAATGCAGTTCCATACGAGACTTCGGTGGAGATAACGGATGCAGATGGCAATGTGGTTTGGGAGCGGGGATACTCCACTCCAAACTTTACACACCGAGATACGATCGGCCTGAACCAAGGGTGTTACCGTGTCACAATTTTAGATTCAGGAGATGATGGTCAAAGCTTTTGGGCCAATTCGGATGGCAGCGGATATACCCGATTGAAAAAAGTCAGCGGTGGAAACTTCATCAATTTTGAACCTGATTTCGGGAAATCCATATCGCAGGCTTTCTTTTTCCAGACCAACGTAGTTTCGGTCAATGAGGTCTCAAAGCAAGATGAGCGGAGTATCCTTGCTTTCCCCAATCCATCAAATGGTGAGATCAAACTCAAATTGACCGGTTTCGCCAATGGGCAGGAACTTTCTTGGGTTTGTCACAATCTGATGGGGCAGGAATTAAAGTCTGGATTTTTTCGGAATGTGCAGGGTCAATTGGGCCTGTTGAATCTCGCGTCTTTGCCACATGGAACGTATGCCCTTGCCGTGCTCGACGAGAATGGAAATCGTTGGACGGAGTGGGTTCAAATTCAATGATCTTTTGAAAATTAGCTAAAATTGAATTCGGCGGAATAAAATAGGGGGGGGGTGTTCATAATATTGTGGTTTTTTGTGGTGATACCCCCGAGAAAAAAGGGGTACCTTTGCAAAATCATTGAAAACCTAGCCAAATGAGCATTTCACGAAAAAAAGCATTGGAAGACGTTTTGGAGCGCGTTCCACGCGCGGTCAAACGACCTGACAACAAGATTTCAGCGTATTACGGTGAAAACGTCTTCAATCTCACGATGATGAAGCAGTACCTCACCGATGAGGCGTGTGAGAGCATTGAAGATGCGATGGAGAATCACACCTCGATCAGCCGTGACATCGCGGATCAAGTTGCTTCTGCGATGAAAGAATGGGCAATTACGCGAGGTGCCACTCATTACACACATTGGTTTCAGCCCTTGACAGGAGCAACTGCCGAGAAGCATGACAGTTTTATTACGCCTACTTCTGATGGGCGTGTCATAGAGAAGTTTGACGGTTCATTGCTGGTGCAACAAGAGCCGGATGCAAGTTCTTTTCCAAATGGAGGCATTCGGAATACGTTCGAAGCTCGTGGTTATACCCTTTGGGATCCAACTTCGCCAGCATTTGTATGGGAAAACACCTTGTGCATTCCCACCATTTTTATAAGCTACACCGGGTTTGCTTTGGACAACAAGATGCCCATGCTAAAAGCATTGGCGAGCATCGATGATTCCGCTACGGCGGTTTGCCAATACTTCGACAAGAACATTACGAAAGTGGTTGCTACTTTGGGATGGGAGCAAGAGTATTTTTTGGTGGACAAAGCCCTGCATGCAGCGCGCCCTGACTTGCAGATGACCGGACGAGCTTTGTTTGGCGCAGCCCCCGCCAAGGGTCAGCAGTTGGACGATCATTATTTTGGTTCCATCCCTGCTCGGGCAACGGCATTTATGAAGGAGTTTGAGCTGGAATCCCACAAGTTGGGCATTCCCGTGACTACCCGCCACAATGAAGTCGCTCCCAATCAATTTGAGTGCGCACCGGTGTTTGAAGAGGCCAATTTGGCCAACGATCACAACTTGTTGTTGATGGAGGTGATGGAGCAGGTGGCGCGTCGCCATAACTTCCAGCTTCTGCTTCACGAGAAACCCTACCCTGGATTGAATGGTTCTGGCAAGCACAACAACTGGTCGCTTGGGACAAACACCGGAGTCAACCTCCTGAAACCAGGGAATAACCCGAAGACGAACTTGCGTTTCTTGACCTTTTTCGTGAACACGCTCGCAGCCTTGCATAAGCATGCGGACATTGTCCGAGCTGCGATTGCTTCCGTCGGAAACGATCACCGTTTGGGGGCAAACGAAGCCCCGCCGGCAATCATCAGTGCGTTCATTGGTTCGCAATTGTCGGAGCTTCTGGACGCGTTGGAGACGAGCATCAAAGCAGGAAAGCTCACGCCCGAAGATAAAACAGCTTTGAAATTGGAAATAGGCCGCATACCCGAGGTGATGTTGGACAATACCGATCGCAACCGCACATCGCCGTTTGCCTTTACGGGCAATAAGTTTGAGTTGCGTGCTGTGGGTTCCACTGCGAACTGCGCTGTGTCTATGACTGTGCTCAACACAATTGTTTCAGATCAATTGAAGTCGTTCAAACATGAGGTGGATCAGCGCATCGAGGCAGGAGATAAAAAGGACGACGCAATTCTCAAGGAGCTGCAAAAACTCATCGCACAGAGCAAGTCTATTCGGTTCGAAGGCAACGGTTATTCCGACGAATGGGTAAAGGAAGCAAAGAAGCGAGGCTTGTCCAATCTTCGAAACACGCCAGAGGCATTGAATGTGCTCAACCGAAAGGAGGTGCAAGATTTGTTTGAAAAAATGGGAGTTTTGAGCAAAGAGGAATTGGGTGCTCGTGTTGAGGTGGATTTGGAAAATTACATTTTGAAACGACAAATTGAATGCCGGGTTTTGCTTGACATGAGCCGAAGCACGATTTTGCCAGCGGCCATTCGTTTCCAAAGCGGATTGCTCACCAACGTTGAGCAGCTAACATCGGTACTCGGAAAAGAGGCATCGAAGTTTTCAGTGGCTCAGATGAACATGATTAAATCTGCAGGCATGGTCATTCAAAATCTTCATTCAGCAGCTGCGAAAATGGAGGAGGTGCACGACAAGGCCGAGGGCGCAGAAACAGCGTTGACCAAAGCTCGGAATTATGCGGAGAAGGTCGTTCCGTGCATGGAGGCTGTTGCAGACCATTGCGCAGAGCTTGAGCTTATGGTTGATGATGCACAATGGCCATTGCCAAAGTTCACAGAGCTTCTCTTCACGCGTTGATTTGAGTGCAGTCGTCATTCAAAACGAAGGTCAAAGGAAAAGGGCTGGCTGGAGAGTCAGCCCTTTTTTTGGGTGAATTTCTGGCTTTATTTGCATCCGATTGCGCCCAAATGCTTGCTTTGTCTTACATTCGGGCACAGATTAAAATCGATACGAAATGCACAAGAACCTGCAAGCTTTTTGTACACGAACTGGCGTGGCCAGTTCGTTGATTATGTTTTCATTCGGGGCGCTCTTCGCACAGACGGATTATGCTGCTGAGGCGGATCAAGCTTTTGAGAAGATGGCATTTAGCTCATCGGCCCAAGAGTACATCAAGGCCTATGCCAAGGTGAAAGACATCGAAGAGAAAGGCCGCGTAGCATTCATGACGGGCGAGAGCTTTCGCATGATGCTGGAGCCTGCCGCGGCTGAAGAATGGTACGACAAGGCCATTGGTCTGCGTTATGGTGCAGACGATCCTTCTGTTTATTTGGTTTACGGAGATGTCATGCACTCCCAACAATCGTTTGATGATGCCATCGATTGGTATGTCGCATACAAAGAAAATGGAGGGGACGCAGCTGTTGCCGATGCCCGAATTGAACGTGCTGACAATGATGCGCTTGAATTGGATGAACCCTCGAGCCGTTATATGGTTGAGAATTTGCTTCTTCTAAACTCTGATGGTTACGACTTCGGAGTGGGTTACGCTTCCAAAAAATCCGATGAGGTTGTATTTGCTTCTTCACGAGAGAGCTCTACTGGTTCAGGTGAGGATCCAATAACAGGCCAGAGTTACATGGATTTGTTTCGCTCTGAGCAAGACAAGAAAGATCGATGGAGTACACCAGAGCCGCTCAACTCAACAGTCAATACAGAATTCAACGAAGGGACTGTAACGTTTGATAAGAAGTACAAGAGCATCTACTTCACCCGTTGCATTTCAGATGATGAAAGTTCTTATGCGTGTGACCTTTACCGTTCAACTTCAATGGGCTCCAAGTATGGGCCTTCGGAGGTGGTGGAGTTGATCAACCGAGATGAAAACGACAGCTCTCAAGTGGGACATCCAAGTTTTACCGTTGAGAATGACTTCCTCATGTTTGTTTCTGACATTGATGGAGGATTTGGTGGAAAGGATATTTGGTATGCTGCCTACGACAGCAAAGAAGATACGTTTGGGGAGCCCATTAATTTGGGAGAGAACATCAACACTGCCGGGGACGAGATGTTTCCAAATATGCGCTATGATGGCACGCTGTTTTACTCGTCTACAAATGGAAAGATGGGAGGGCTTGATATTCTAAGTGCAGCACCATCAGACGGGACAATGAAGTTTGAGAAGGGCGAAACGGTTCCTTATCCGATCAATAGCAGTGCGGACGATTTCAGCATTGTTTTTAAGGACGGGGAAGATGCGGGAATCTTCACTTCGAGCCGAGTAGGAGGCAAGGGCAAGGATGATTTGTATTCTTTCACGTTGCCTGACATGAAGTTTTGCTTTCGAGCAAATGTGTACGATTATGACACCGGAAATCCATTGATGGCAGGCGTTGAAGTCAATGGCTCAAATGGAGATTCATGGACATTTACAGCGGATGCGGATGGCGGATTGGAATTGTGCGGAGACGAGATCAAAAAGAATGCGACTTATGATGTGGGGGTTGAATTGCAAGGCTACATCAGCACGGGAGACCGATTCGCGACTGCAGGGCTTAGCGAAAGCACCACCTTCGCTCGGGAGTACTTCTTGAAGGAAGTCGTTTTGGATCAAGAGTATCAGATGCCATTGGTGCTATATGCATTCAATGAAGCAGAACTACTGGTTAACAACGAAGTGAACGGCACAGATTCTTTGGAATACCTCTTGGACATCATGCAAAGGAATGAAACGTATGTGATTCAGCTCGAGTCACATACAGACAGCCGAGGCAAGGATGCGTACAACAAAGAGCTGTCTCAGAGACGTGCTCAGACGTGTGTGGATTATCTAATTGGAGCAGGAATTGACAGAGAAAGACTGATTGCAGTTGGTCGGGGCGAAGGCATGTTGCTGGTCGCAGACGCAGAAATCAATCGAATGGAGACAGAGGAGGAGAAGGAACGCGCCCACCAAGCCAACCGTCGAACGGTTTTCCGAATCATGCGTTTCGACTACGTTCCAGGAGAATAAGTGGAAGATTCAAGGTATGCCAACCGTGGGGTGTCTTCTGGTAAAGAGGAAGTACACGCTGCAATTGCCGGGATAGACAAAGGCTTGTTTCCACAAGCATTTTGCAAGGTAGTTCCTGACCACCTGACAGGCAGTGAAGACCACTGTGTTGTGATGCATGCTGATGGAGCAGGTACGAAGTCCGCTCTGGCATATATGTACTGGAAAGCCACCGGCGATTTATCGGTCTGGAAAGGAATTGCACAAGATGCATTGGTGATGAACATCGATGACTTGCTTTGTGTAGGTTCTTTGGGTCCTATTTTGGTTTCGAGTACAATTGGGAGGAACAAGCATTTGATTCCGGGCGAGGTGATCAAGGCGATCATCACGGGTACGGAAGACCTATTGGCAGAGCTTAGGTCCCATGGTGTCGACATTCGAAGCACCGGAGGAGAAACAGCGGATGTCGGTGACTTGGTTCGCACAATTATCGTGGACTCGACAGTTGTTGCTCGGATGAAACGGACCGATGTCATTGACAATGCGAACATTGCGGCAGGTCAAGTCGTCGTGGGATTGGCTAGTTATGGTCAAGCGAGCTGGGAAAATGAGTACAACGGTGGAATGGGATCGAACGGATTAACCTCCGCCCGGCACGATGTTTTTGCGAAAGACTTGATGGCACAATACCCTGAGAGTTTTGATCCAGGCACAGATGAGCAATGGGTTTACACGGGGAATTGGGGTTTGACGGACGCTGTTGAAGGTGTTCCCTTGGATGCTGGTAAGTTGGTTCTTTCACCAACAAGAAGCTATGCGCCGCTCATGGCAAAAATTTTACCGGAGTGGGGCAGCCACATCAAAGGAATGGTTCATTGTTCTGGAGGAGCGCAAACCAAGGTGCTGCATTTTGTGAAAAATGTTCACGTGATCAAAGACAATTTGTTCCCGACGCCACCTCTTTTTCAGATGATTCAAAAGAGTTCTGGTACGGATTGGAAAGAAATGTATGAGGTGTTCAACATGGGGCATCGAATGGAAATTTACACGGATTCCAAAACTGCAGAGTCCATCATAGAGACGTCCCTATCAATGGGCGTTGACGCACAAATTATTGGGCGTTGCGAGTCGTTTTCAGGAAAACGTGTGACTGTTTCAGGTGCGCACGGCACCTATCAATACGGAGATTAGCTCAGCACATGAAAAGAGAGGATGCCCTAACGCAAAAATTGTCCTCCATTTCTGACCGTTACCATGAGGTTGAGAAGTTGGTGGGTGATCCTGATGTGATCAAGGATGCCAAGCGCTACCGCGACCTTATGCGAGAATATAAGAGACTGGCAGGTATTGTTGAACATCATTCCTTGGTGGTTTCCCTTGAAAAGGATCTTGAGCAAGCAGAAGAGTGGATTCACGGAGAAGATGCAGATTTCAAGGCATTGGCGCAAGAGGAGCGTCCTGAACTTGAACGTAGATTGGAGGAAGCCTATGAAGGGGCTAAAATCATGTTGTTGCCCCGGGATGAGGTGGATGACCGCCCTGTAATGATTGAATTTAGAGCAGGAACAGGAGGAGATGAAGCGGCATTGTTCGCCGGAGATTTGTTCCGTATGTATCAAAAGCATTGCACAGAAAAAGGCTGGGATTGGAGCTTGGTGAATGCCAATGAAGGAACGGCAGGTGGATTCAAAGAGGTGGTGGCTCGAGTTGAGGGAGATGGTGTCTACGGCTGGTTGAAATTTGAAAGTGGGGTGCATCGCGTGCAACGCGTTCCTGACACGGAATCTCAAGGTCGCGTGCATACCAGTGCAGCGACGGTTGCAGTCCTTCCTGTGGCTGAAGCCGTGGATGTGGATCTAAAAGTCTCTGACATTCGCCGTGACACGTTTAGAGCAAGCGGAGCTGGAGGACAACACGTGAATAAAACGGAATCGGCCGTTCGGCTTACTCATGGGCCGTCAGGAATCGTTGTGGAATGTCAGGATGGTCGCTCACAGCACCAAAATTACGAACATGCACTTACGGTGCTAAGGACGCGGCTGTTCGAGCGCGAGCGCGAGCGCGTCGCTGCAGAACAAGCACAACAACGCAAGTCGCTGGTAAGTACCGGCGATCGTTCTGCCAAAATTCGGACCTACAATTTCCCACAAGGTCGCGTTACAGATCATCGAATTCACTTTACTTCGCATGCTTTGCCTGCTATCTTGGGTGGTGATTTGACACAGGTAATCGAAGCGCTTCGAATGGCTGAGCAAGCTGAACTGCTTGCATCACAGAATTAATTGGTACGCATGAACAATCGACACGAACTCTTCGCTCAAATTCAAGCAAAAGAATCATGCTTGTGCGTCGGCTTGGACCCGGACATACAGCGCATTCCAGCGGTTTGCGGTGAGGGTGTGGAAGCCATGGAAGTGTTTTGTAAGTCCATTGTGGATGCCACGCACGATCTCGCGGTGGCTTTCAAACCAAATTTGGCGTTTTTTGAGCAATACGGCGAAGAAGGTTGGGCTGCTTTGAAGCGAATCATTGCGCATATTCCAGACGAATGCCTTGTCATTGCGGATGCAAAGAGAGGAGACATTGGGAACACTGCAAAGCGATACGCACAAGCGATGTTCAATGGCTTGGGGGCGCATGCGATAACGGTTGCCCCCTACATGGGTGCTGACAGTGTGAGGCCGTTCATGGAGGGCTATGAAAATCAATGGACCATTTTACTTGCACTCACTTCCAACTCAGGGGCGGATGACTTCGAGTTTCATGGATCACCGCCTCTTTTTGAGCGTGTGCTTACGCGTGCTCAGGAGTGGGGTTCACCGGATCAACTGATGTTTGTTGTTGGAGCCACACGACCGGAATCAATCGCGCGAGCGCGGGAGCTCGCTCCCGGAAACTTCTTTTTGGTTCCAGGAGTTGGTGCGCAAGGTGGAGACCTCAGTGCGGTCCTCCATGCGGGATGGAATGATCAATGTGGTTTGCTTGTCAATGCTTCTCGCAGCATTCTTTATGCTTCGAAGGAGGTTGATTTTGCATCTGCGGCTCGAACAGCCGCCTCTCAGTTGCAAAGTGATATGGCCGCAATCATCCGAGAAAAACAGTTGGCTAGATGAACTTGGTTCGTCGCATTCGAATGGCGGCGATTTCCATCGTCAGCGTGCTCTGTTTGGGCAGCATTGGCTTTGTGTGGCTGGAAGATTACACGTGGATTGAGGCGATATACATGACGGTAATCACCGTGTCTACGGTAGGTTTTGGTGAAGTTAGACCGCTTTCAGAGGAAGGAATGATTTTTACGGCACTGCTGGTGGTGAGCTCCCTCGGGACCTTTACGTTTGCAGTGACAGCTGTGAGTCAGTTTTTCTTGGAAGGGGATTACCGCGAACGAATTAGGAACAAACGAATCAAACGCATCATGAAAGGAATGGACCAGCATGTAATTGTTTGTGGCTACGGAAGGGTAGGTGAGAAAGCAGTCATTGAGTTGCAGGACCACGATACTGCAGTTGTGGTCATTGAATCGGACCCGGAACTTGTGAAGGCATTGCAAAAAAAAGGACTGCAAGTCCTTGCGGGAGATGCTACACACGATGAAAACTTGATCAACGCTGGATTGGACAGAGCTCGAGCTGTAATTACCACGCTGCCGGATGATGCCCAAAACTTGTATGTGGTTTTGGCTGCCCGCGAGCGACGCAAAGAAATGTTGATCATCAGCCGAGCTTCTCAATTAAATGCGGTGAGCAAATTGCGCGTTGCAGGCGCGCACAATGTGATTATGCCCGACCAAGTTGGAGGTGCACACATGGCCTCCCTGGTGGCTATCCCCGATGTTGTTGAGTTCCTCGATCACATTCGAATTCAAGGATCAGAACAAGTGAATTTAGAGGAGGTGGAAGTTCAGCAGTTGCCCGAAAAACTTCGAAATTTGACCTTGGGTGAAATTGATGCGCGAAACCGCATTGGAGTGAATGTCATTGGCTTGAGACGCGCAAATGGCGAAATGGTGATCAATCCCGCACCGACCACGGAATTGCATGAGAGCATGAAGCTTTTTGTGCTCGGAGATGCGAAGCAGATACGATTGTTGAACGAATACCTTGGAATACAAACTCCTGCGTGAGTTGCTCGACCTGAGGTTCTTCATTTGTATATTCGGGGCAATACGATTAACCCCCCGCAACTCATGCAACGTTTTCTCCAGTTTTTGATTGCCTTATCTGCTACGTTTATCACGACCACAGCCTCTGCTGCTACCATTGATGAACGCATCAACTCCGTCATGGAGCCATTGACCAATGCGATTATGAAGGTGATATTTTTCACGGTTTCATTCGGCGATGATCTTCAAGTTCCATTCGTTTTGATTTGGCTTTTGTTCGGGGCAATCTTTTTCACTTTCTACTTCAAGTTCATCAATATTCGGGCATTTGGTCATGCCTTGGATGTGGTGCGAGGGAAGTTTGATGACCCGAATGATATTGGTGAGGTAAGTCACTTCCAAGCCCTGACGGCTGCACTGAGCGGGACAGTTGGAGTTGGGAATATCGCGGGAGTTGCCTTCGCTGTGTCTCTCGGAGGTCCAGGAGCTACGTTTTGGATGATTGTAGCCGGATTGCTGGGGATGAGTTCCAAATTTATTGAGTGCACACTTGGTACAAAATACCGTCAGGAAAATGAAGACGGTTCGGTCTCAGGAGGCCCGATGTATTATCTCCGTGATGGACTGGCAAAGCAGGGAAAAGTTCGCCTCGGAAAAGTTTTAGCGGTTTTGTTTGCCATTGCTTGCATCGGAGGAAGTTTCGGAGGGGGCAACATGGTGCAGATCAACCAGGCAACGAAACAATTGATTGAGGTGACGGGAGGAGAGGCTTCTTTCCTGTTTGGGCAGAGTTGGATTTTCGGGGTCGTCATGGCGATGCTGGTCGGTTTGATCATCATCGGAGGGATCAAGAGCATCGCAAAGGTTACTGACAAGGTCGTGCCTTTCATGGTGGGTATATACGTACTCGGTGCCATGGTGGTATTGGTCGGAAATGTTGCTGAGATCCCGAGTGCTTTTGCGTTGATCATTTCCAGTGCGTTTTCACCAGAAGCAGCTTACGGCGGATTGATTGGCGTCTTGATTGTCGGATTTCAAAGAGCCGCATTTTCCAATGAAGCTGGAATTGGTTCAGCTTCCATCGCCCACTCTGCGGCCAAAACCAATGAGCCGGTGAGCGAGGGGGTTGTTGCTCTGCTTGAACCATTCATTGATACAGTGGTGATTTGCACCATGACAGCTTTGGTGATTGTGATTTCTGGTTATGGTGAGATGGGCCAAGATGTGGCGTTGGGCTTGGCACAGGCGAAGGATCTTCAAGCCATTGAATTGACAAGCAGTGCGTTTGCGCAAACAATGAGTTGGTTTCCGGTTGTGCTTTCTGTAGCTGTAATTCTGTTCGCCTTGTCCACTATGATTAGCTGGAGTTACTATGGCCTCAAGTCATGGACATTCCTGTTCGGTGAGTCACGGGCTTCAGACCTCACATACAAGGCAATTTTTTGCTTGTTTGTAATCTTGGGATCCGCGATTTCAGCACAGAGTGTGTTTGACTTCGGAGATGCGATGATTTTCGCGATGTGCTTTCCCAATGTTTTGGGTTTGTACTTCCTCATGCGTGAAGTGAAAGAGGATGTTGCTGATTATTTCCGACGCATCAAGTCTGGTGAAATAAAGCGTTACGAATGAAGACGCACGAATAAATCAAAAGATTGGGAAAACGAGGAGGAGAGAGAATATGGATCGAAGCGGCTGTGATGTCGTGGGTTGTCTTCGGGGTTTATTGGTTGCAATTGGATTGGAGGGCTTCTCGGGAACGGGATGCATATAAGAATCAGTCTGTAAGGCTATTGCTTGGTGCCCTAAATGACTTGAAAGTTGAGGCGCCACGAATGCAGCGCAGCCGTCTAGGCGGGGTGCAAAACCCTCAGGTCAAGCCGGTCTCAACCACGGGTTATCAGCGCAAAAAGATTCTGCAACAAAGTCTCAATCTCAATACAATTGACAGCGCAGCTCTGGAGGGGCTGCCGCGAATTGGGCCGAATATCGCTGGCCGTATTTGCCGTTTTAGAGAAGCTTTGGGTGGCTTTCATGATGTGGGCCAACTCGGGGAAGTTTGGGGCATGCATCCAGAACAACTCGAAGGAATCAAGCCTTGGTTCCATATTGGTTCAGGCGTGTTTCGGTTTTTGTGTCTGAATCACGCCACTTGGCGGGAGCTTCAAACGCACCCTTATGTTCGCTATCATGGTGCAAATTCAATTTCGGCTTTTCGAAAAGAACATGCTTTTGATCGGGTGGAAGATTTACGTGGTGCAATACCTGTGACCGACAGCTTATTTCGGCGATGGTCTCCGTATCTTCGGGTTTGTAATTTCAACGAAAATGCTATTGAATCAACATCCGCTGAATGACATTGAGCTTTGTGCTCAAGAGGTTAAAGAATGCATCGTCGATGTTGAAGATTTTCCAATTCCTGGTGTGACATTTAAAGACTTGGGACCGCTTTGGGCGAACTCGAACCTCTCGAAGAGGGCAATTGACGCAATGGTCCAGATGGTTGAGAATGATCAGGGTGTGCCTGAGTGTGTTGTGGGAATAGAGAGCCGAGGGTTTATTTTTGGACTGGCAATGGCACAACATTGGCAGGTGCCATTTGTCCCTTTTCGGAAGCCGGGAAAACTTCCGGGAGAACTGAAACGCGTCGCTTATCAGCTTGAATACGGAACAGCAGAATTGGAATGCCAGGTCAATGCTATAAAGCCTGGCATGAGAGTTCTGATTCACGATGACGTCTTCGCTACAGGAGGCACTGCGCGTGCTGCAATCCAGTTGGCCGACGCTTGTGGCGCAGAAATTATGGGCTGCGCATTTATCCTTTCGTTGGATGGTTTGAACGGTCAAGAGCATTGGCCCATACCAGTCGTTGAGAAGTCTTGTTTGTCGTTGGTTCACTTTATTTAGAGAGAAATGGATTTCACAGAATCAGAAAATCAAAAAGCCATTCGCGCGACTGTTCGCGATTTTGCACAACGTGAGATTTTGCCCCATCGCATGGATTGGGATGAACGGCAATATTTCCCGCGAGAACTATTTACAAGGATGGGTGAGCTTGGATTGTTGGGCATGCTGGTCCCTGAAGAGTTAGGGGGAGCAGGCATGGGCTACATGGAGTACAAGGTCGCCATTGAGGAGTTGGCTAAAGTGTGTGGGTCAATTGGCTTGTCAATGGCTGCACACAATAGCCTTTGCACCAATCACATTCTCATGTTTGGTTCGGATGAGCAAAAGCAACGATTCCTTCCCGATCTGGCCACTGGCAGGCACATAGGTGCGTGGGGTCTAACTGAAGCGAATACAGGCAGTGATGCGATGCGAATGCAGTGCACTGCAGTTCGGGATAACGACCGAAATGGTTGGGTGCTCAATGGCACAAAGAATTGGATCACACATGGCATTTCATCGGACGTAGCAGTGGTGTTAGCCAGAACAGGGGAGTTGCTCGATAGTCACGGCATTACAGCATTCGTTGTGCTTCGGGAGCAAGAAGGCTTCTCAGGTGGGAAAAAAGAGAACAAGTTGGGCATGCGATCTTCTGAGACTGCTGAAATGATATTTCAAGATTGTTTTGTGCCAGACGACCAGGTTCTTGGAAAGCCGGGAGAAGGCTTTGTTCAAGCAATGAAAATTCTAGATGGGGGACGCATTTCCATTGCGTCTTTGGCTCTTGGCATCGCAAAAGGCGCATTTGAATGCGCGCGGGATTATTCCAAGGAACGCGAGCAATTTGGTCAGCCGATTAGCAGATTCCAGGCCATCTCTTTCAAATTAGCAGATATGTATACCCAAATCGAAGCTGCTGACTTACTTACGTTGCAGGCGTGCTGGCGTAAAGAGAAAGGGCTGTCGCTTACCAAGGAGTCCGCCATCGCCAAATATGAAGCGTCCGAAGTGTGTGTGCGCGTTGCTACAGAGGGTGTCCAGGTTCTAGGCGGCTATGGCTATACAAAAGACTTCCCTGCTGAGAAATATTATCGCGACAGCAAACTGTGTACGATTGGGGAGGGGACAAGTGAGATTCAAAAGCTGGTGATTTCCCGAGAGCTTCTCAAAGAAAATTGAATTTGATTGAATGTTTTGATTTTCCAAGCTCACGCAGTAAATTTGCATCCCAATTAGAACACCATGCTTTCAATTCCCGTTAAAGAAGGAGACAACATTGAGCGCGCATTGAAGCGTTTCAAGAAGAAGTTTGATCGAACAAAGAGAATGCGCGAGCTTCGTTCTCGCCGTGAATTCGTTAAACCAAGTGTGGTGAATCGAGAGCAAAGAAAAAAGGCCGTGTATAAAAACGGACTAAACATCAAAAATGATTGAGTAAATCTTTTGTTTTTTAGATGAAAAAGGCGAAATTGTCCACGGACCATTCGCCTTTTTTGCATTTTGAAACAAACCGAAACACCCGTAGAAGGATTCCTTGATTTTCTCGAGAAGGAGAAAAGAGGGAGTGTTCATACGTTGCGTTGCTACCGTTCAGATTTGAATCAGTTGCAACGTTTCATGAGTGAGCGTTACGAGTGTGCAGATTTGCTTGGTGTTAAATCAGAATGGCTGAGGGGGTATGTTGTGGAAATGATGAAGCTTGGCAAAGCGCCGAGAACCATCCACAGAAAAGTCAGTGCATTTCGCACGTTTGTGCGTTACTCGAAAAGGCAAGGTTGGATTGCTGAAGATCCAGCAGATGCAATCGTGTTGCCTAAGTTATCGAAATCAGTTCCGGAAGTGGTTCCAGAGCATGCGATGCGAGAAATGTTTGATGAATCCATTTTCGCCGAAGATTGGAAAGGAAGGAGAGACAGGGGCATCATGGCTCTGTTGTACGAAACAGGAATACGTCTTAGTGAGTTGTTGGGATTAAATGTCACAGACTTGCATACTGAAAGAGGTGAGTTGCGCGTTATGGGTAAAGGATCCAAAGAACGCAGAATTCCATTGCTACCTGAGACCATGAAATGCCTCGAAAGTCACATCAAAGAAAGACCCTTTCAATCGAAGCATTTATTCATTACTGATGCGGGGCGATCGCTCTACCCTTCTTTTATTTACCGAAGGGTTGGTCATTACCTTTCAATGGTGAGCACGCTCAAGAAAAGCAGTCCACACATTCTTCGTCACACCTTTGCTACCCACCTATTGAACCGAGGTGCGGAACTTTCGGCTGTGAAGGATATGTTGGGGCACGCCTCCTTGAGCTCAACACAGATTTACACACATCAGTCTTTGACTCGGCTTAAACAAGTGCATGCGGATAGTCCTTTGGATCAGCGTCCTCAAGATTAACCCAACACATGCACATGCAAGTACAAATCCACTCCGTTCATTTCGACGCTGACCAGCGTCTCATCGCTTTCGTCGAAAACAAGTTGTCCAAATTGAACACGTTCCACGATCACATTATAAGCTGTGAAGTATTTCTCCGCGTAGAAAAAAATGATGCACGGGAAAACAAGCTTTCAGAGGTGAAGATTCATGCCCCCGGGGCAGATTTTTTCGCGAAAAGGCGTGCTTCGAGCTTTGAAGCATCTGTAGATGAGGCCGTCGAGGCCATTCGCCGTCAAATTTTAAAGCAGAAAAAAGTGCGCGCTGACGTTGCTTAAGCTTCAGTAAATCAGCATTTTGTGAATCACGAACGAACTTCGTGAGGAAAAGATGCCGTAGCCCCTTGTTACCACAAGATTGTTTCTTACATTTGCCGTCCTGAAAACCGGGGCGATTCGTCTCCTCAGTTCTTTGAAAAGTGACGCCGATGTAGCTCAGTTGGCTAGAGCAGCTGATTTGTAATCAGCAGGCCGTGGGTTCGAGTCCCTCCATCGGCTCAACGTCATTAAGTCTGTCCTCCACGAAAGTGGGGGGCAGATTACTGGAACAAGGGGGTACGCCGGAGTTGGAGAGCCGGGGCAGACTGTAAATCTGTTGTCTTCGACTGAATAGGTTCGAATCCTATTACCCCCACCAAAGACTTGACCGAGCGCGGTCAGTCAACAAGCGGAAGTAGCTCAGTTGGTAGAGCATCAGCCTTCCAAGCTGAATGTCGCGAGTTCGAATCTCGTCTTCCGCTCCACCCGTAAGGGTTAAAGCCGATGTAGCTCAGGGGTAGAGCGCATCCTTGG
>CAJQMI010000141.1 GCA_905479395.1 uncultured Flavobacteriales bacterium | reverse complement strand
TTGTGAATCCCGAAACCAACTTGCGCAGGATCTGCACATTTTTGAAGGTGCCTTTCGAGCAAGAAATGCTGAGTTGGAATCCAGGGCCTAGACCGGAGGATGGTGCATGGGCAAAGTACTGGTATCAGCGTGTGCATGCCTCGTCTGGTTGGGAGTCACCGCAACATATGGAGTCAGAAGTACAAGAAGTTCCCTTTGAATTTTCTAAACTTCTGGCAGAAGTTGAGCCGGTTTTTCGGAGATTGCAGGAACACCTGTAGCCGCATAAAACTCATCTTATGGCCAAATACAATCAACCTGATCCGCGCAACGAAGACACAATGGTATGGGTCAATGGCTTGGTGCCACGAAAAGAGGCTTCGGTCAGTGTGTTGGACAGTGTGGTTCAAGGGGGCGATGCTGTTTGGGAAGGACTCCGAATTCGACAAGGGCGAGCATTCCAATTGAAGGAGCACGTGGCGCGGCTGAGGTCATCAGCGCACGCGCTGGCTTTTGTGGAGATACCCAGCGCCGAAGAAGTTTACAGTGCTGTCTTTGAAACGCTTCAAGCCAATCAAATGACCGATGGAGTGCATGCTCGGATCACACTTACTCGTGGCAAAAAAAGCACCAGTGGAATGGATCCACGATTGAATGTGTTCGGTCCAACCCTCATCGTGCTTGCCGAATACAAGGGACTAGTATACGGTGATGAAGGCATTGCGTTGATTTCATCCTCGGTTCGGCGCAATTCACCATCGACCTTGGATTCAAAGATTCACCACAACAATTTACTCAACAACATACTTGCTAAAATCGAAGCAAACGTAGCGGGTGCAGATGACGCTATGATGCTTGATTTGGAAGGTTTCGTTGCAGAGACGAACGCTACCAATGTTTTTGCGGTCAAGAATGGCGCAGTTTTGACACCTAGCGCTGTGGCGTGCTTGCCTGGTCTGACCAGAAATATTGTCATAGACTTGGCAAAGCGAGAAGGTTTGCAGGTTCGTGAAGACCGCATTTCGCTTTCCGAATTTTACACAGCCGATGAAGCATTCACTACCGGCACAATGGGAGGTCTGGCGCATGTTCGTTCCATCGATGGCCGATTGATTGGAAGCGGGAGAAAGGGGAGTGTGACCGAGGCGCTGCAGCGGGTTTACGATCGAGCGATTTGGAATGAAGCAACAGAATTACCTTAACCATTTGTGATGAAAATTTTAAAGTGGATCGTCAGCTACATCGCAGCTATTTTGATTGGGAGCATTTTCATGATGACGATGCATCATTTTTCGGGAATCATGTTTCCTGAAGCAGCTTTGGCGAAATTCCCTGAAAACAATCCCGAGGCGCTTCGAGCATTCATTTCCTCTATGGGGTTAGGTCCTCAAATCGCCGCACTGATTTCGCATTGGCTTGGGACAGCAATGGGAGCATTCATTGCGATGCGTTTCGCGCCCGTTACGGATAATTGGCTGCGCACTCAGTCCATTTTAAAGGCTACTTTTCCTGGCTGGGCAATTGGGATTTGGTTTACCATAGGAGGGGTGGCCAATGCCATGATGATTCCGATGCCTTCTTGGATGATTGCCTTCGATTTAATCGGGTATGTGCCTTTTGCCTTTCTTGTTTCAAGAATGGTTGTGAGAAGTCGTCTCCGCTGAATGGATCGTTGGCTAAGCAGCTTTGAGTGCCCACCGC
Organism: uncultured Flavobacteriales bacterium; assembly: GCA_905479395.1. GTDB lineage: Bacteria > Bacteroidota > Bacteroidia > Flavobacteriales_D > Sanyastnellaceae > UA16. The sequence goes on along the minus strand of CAJQMI010000141.1, from coordinate 2,519 downwards.
TTGATGACCGTGTTTGCTGTGACCGATGCGATGACCAGTCCCATTCCTACAAGTGCAAATGCGCTCAGTTTCTCATCAAAAAGGAGCAGTCCAAAGGTGAAAGCCAAAATGGCTCCGACATATTTGAAGGGCATAATGACGCTGGCTTCTCCGCGATGCAAAGCGTAGGTCATTGAGACTTGGGCGACGACGCTCAAGATTCCAACGGCAAGGGCAAGAAGCCATTCAGAACCTACCGGCGCAACCCAGGTAAAGGCAGTCCATGATCCAGTTACCGGAACCGCCACCAAGTGAAACCAGATGACAACCCCCACAGGATGATCTGTTTCGCGGCATTTCATGGTCGCCAAGTAAGCGACTGCCGCTGCCATTGCACTGATTACGCCTAGACTGAAGTACAACCAATTGATGCGTTGGTCAAATCCTTTGACCATTAAAACGCCTATAAATGCCGTCGCGAAAAAGGCCCATTGAACTGGACGCATCGATTTTTGTCCATCGAAATATCGGGCGAGTAAGACTGTGAAAATTGGACTGAGGTATTGAATAACCGTAGCACTTGCGATTGGAATGAATCGCAACGTGTGGAAAAATGTAGCGAGTCCAATTGTTCCGAAAATGCCACGAATCAGCAACCACTTTCGATTTACTCCTAGCAGTGAATAGCCTTGCCATTTTAGCCACCCGGCGGTGAGTGCGAGCGAAACAATGGATCGCAAAAAGACCAATTCTTGCGTGGGAAGGTGGGCCAAAGCTTTCACACAAAGGTTCGCGCCGGTGTAGAGCACTGTTGCCAGTAACATCCAAGCTACGCCGGCCGTTCCTTTGGTCGTTTCCATTACATGTTTCTTCGGTAAGCACCTCCGACTTCGAACAAGGCTTCGCTCAGTTGTCCCAACGTGCAAGTCTTCACGGCTTCGAGCAACGATTCGAAGACATTGTTGCCAGCGATCGCTGCTTGTTGAACTTGCTCAATGGCATCGCGAGATTCTTCAGCGTAGCGCTTGTGCATATTCTTGACTTGACGCAGTTGTCCTTCTTTTTCTTCTTCCTCCGCTCGAATGACTTCACCGGGCGTCAGTGTGGGAGAACCATTTTTGGCTAGGAATGTGTTGACGCCGATGATGGGGAATTCGCCGGTATGCTTGAGCATTTCGTAATGCAAGCTCTCTTCTTGAATCCTTGATCGTTGGTACATGGTTTCCATTGCTCCGATCACTCCGCCGCGCTCGGTGATGCGATCAAACTCGGTCATGACAGCATCTTCGACGAGATCGGTCAAGGCTTCGATGATGAAACTTCCTTGCAGCGGATTCTCATTTTTGGTCAAGCCAAGCTCTTTGTTGATGATCAGCTGAATGGCCATTGCACGCCTCACACTGTGTTCAGTAGGAGTGGTGATGGCTTCATCATACGCATTGGTGTGGAGCGAATTGCAGTTGTCATAAATGGCATAAAGCGCTTGCAACGTTGTGCGGATGTCATTGAAATCAATTTCTTGCGCGTGAAGCGATCTGCCAGATGTCTGAATGTGGTATTTCAGCATTTGCGCTCGCGGACTAGCCTTGTATTTTTCACGCATGGCCTTGGCCCAAATTCGACGTGCAACACGACCTATAACGGCGTATTCAGGGTCAATGCCATTGGAGAAGAAGAAGCTCAGGTTGGGGCCAAATTGATCGAGGTTCATTCCCCGGCTCAAATAGTATTCCACATAAGTGAATCCATTGGCAAGTGTAAACGCCAATTGCGTGATTGGATTTGCTCCTGCTTCTGCAATGTGATAACCGCTGATTGAGACACTGTAAAAATTCCGCACCGAACGTTCAATGAAGGATTCTTGTACATCTCCCATGAGACGCAAGGCGAATTCGGTCGAGAAGATGCACGTGTTTTGCGCTTGGTCTTCTTTCAAGATGTCTGCTTGAACCGTGCCTCGCACTTGACTCAGCGCTTCAGACTTTAATCGGTCATAGATGTCGTTAGGAAGTACTTCGTCTCCTGTGCACCCCAAAAGCAAAAGACCAAGACCATTGTGTCCTTCGGGCAAATCACCTTCGTATTTTGGTCGTGGCATGCCCTTGTCGTCCCATTTGGCACGAAGCACTTTTTCGACTTGATCTTCGAGTCCTTGCTTGCGGATGTATTGCTCGCAACGTTGATCCGTGGCGGCGTTGAGAAAGAAGGCCAAAACAATGGGTGCTGGACCATTGATGGTCATGGAAACACTGGTCGTCGGATCGCAAAGGTCAAAACCACTGTAGAGTTTTTTGGCGTCGTCTACGGAGCACACGCTGACACCGCTGTTGCCAACTTTTCCATAAATGTCGGGCCTCCGATTCGGGTCGCGCCCATAGAGTGTCACGCTGTCAAATGCCGTGGACAGCCGTTTGGCAGGCATGCCGTGAGAGACGTAATGGAACCTTTTGTTGGTGCGCTCTGGACCGCCTTCGCCGGCAAACATTCGAGCGGGATCTTCTCCTTCTCGTTTGAAGGGATAGATGCCTGCCGTAAAAGGA
>CAJQMI010000140.1 GCA_905479395.1 uncultured Flavobacteriales bacterium | reverse complement strand
AAATGTGACCGATGAAGATGATTTGATGATCATAAACCGTTCAGGCATCACCATCAGAACGGGAGTGAAGGAGCTACGCGTTATGGGACGCGCCACGCAAGGAGTGAAGCTCATTTCTCTTCGAGGAGATGATCAAATCGCTTCGGTATGCCGCGTTCCAAAGGGAGATGATGAAGAGGAATACGATGAAAATTCAACGGAAGGCGATGCAAATCCTGTTGAAACCCCGTCCAATGAAGTCGCTTCCGATGCATCACCTTCAAATGACGAGAATATCGAAGAATAAATGAAATTGTGGCATTAGTTTTGCACACCAAAAAGAAAGTACCTCAGAACCTGCAACGCAGAAACGCTGATAAAAAACTGATTTGATGAAGAATATTCTTGCTCTTGTGATGATGACGACCGCTGCACTGGCATATGGTCAAAAGCAGGTTGTATCTGCTTACAATGCCAATAAAGCCGGAAAGTATGCCGATGCTGCAACGTACATCGACGAAGCCATTACCGTAGAAAAAGCTGCTGCAAAGGAAAAAACCTGGCGCTACCGCGGTGAGATTTACCTTAACATTGCCAAAGACACAGCGCTCGTGGCGGCTTATCCGCAGGCGCTTTGGACTGCCAAAGATTCATATCTCAAGGCCAGAGAACTTGACGCCAAGGGCAATTATGAACGAGAAATCATTACCGGTTTAGGCTTGGTCCAAACAACCGCAGGAAATCAAGGAATCAATGATTATTCGAGTGAAGCATACGACCAAGCTGCAGGAAAATTTGACCTTAGTGCTGAAATAGCGGGAATGTTTGACGTGTTGGACACGATGGGCATTTTCAATGCTGCATTGTGCTACGAAAAATCCAACAATGTGGATTTAGCTGTTGAACGTTATAAATCTTGTGGAGAAAATGGTTACCAGGTGCCCAATGTTTACCTGTTCATCGCAAACCTCCTGCGTCAAAACGACCGCGACGAAGACGCATTAGCTGAATTACAATCTGCACGTGCATTGTTTCCTCGAGAACAGAGTTTGATCATTGAGGAATTGAATATTTACTTAGAAGCGAAAGACTTCGAGCGAGCAGAAAACAACCTCAAATTGGCTGCAGAAGGCGATCCAAGCAATGAAATCCTTTGGTTTAGCCTTGGAAGCGTTTACGACAATTTGGACAAAGACGAATTGGCGGCTGAAGCATATTTAAAAGCATTGGAATTGGAGCCAACGTACTTTGATGCGAATTACAACCTTGGTGCGATGTACTTTAACCAAGCCGTCCAAGGCACCAATGAAGCAAATGACATGTGGAAGCCACGAATGACGAAAGCTGAAAGCACAAAGCAAAAGGCTCTGGAAGAAGCCGCAAAAGAAATGTTTACGCAAGCACGTCCATTTCTAGAAGCAGCTCACTTGGAAAATGCCGAAGACATCGACACGATCCGTTCCTTGCGTGACATTTATGCCCGCACAGGACAGGACGATCTCATGCTCAAAATGAGTGGGCTGCTCAAATAAGCGAAGCAATAAATACTCCGAAGGAGTGTATAAAGGAAAAGGGGATTCTATGAAGTCCCCTTTTTTCTGTCCCGAATGCTATTTAACATAATATTTATTATCATTCAATAGGGCATTTACAAGGCCTTGATAAACCAAACACTAGCGAGCCAACTTCATACAAACCAAGCTTTGGATTGTACACTAACGACGTCAAGCCATAGATGACAGAAATGTCGAACAAAAAAAGCCACCTTTTATCGGTGGCTTTTTTCTCATTAAGGTGAATCCAAGAATGCTCGACTCAATCTATTACAAGCCGCTGATGCGTCGCGCCATTGGTTGCATGAACCAGGGAAACAACATAGATGCCTGGTGACCAATTTGAAACGTCAACGGTTAAGAAAGACTCCGTAACGAGCATCTGCAGAACGAGCTTGCCCGCGCTGTCGTAAACCTTCACTGACGAACCTTGCCAAGTTTCGGCATTCATCTGGACAATTGAGGATGCAGGATTTGGATACAGCAGCGGACCTGAAGAGTTTGCCTGGTCGATCACGCCTGAAACTTCCGTACAAAAAACGGCTTGATCAAACTCTTCAAACTCACCACCAGAGTCAACTTCAGCGCCATTTTCATCATAAATAGTCCATGCCCCTTCGCCGTACTCACAACACAGTCCATCACCATAGCTGTCTGAAATTTCGAAAATGTAACAGCCATCAGTCAAGCAAAAATCAAGCGAAACCTCTGTTCCATCCAAATCATCTTCATAGGGACCTCCAGCGTATAGCACTTGACCGAGTTCTTTCAATTCCCAAGTAACCTCACTCCCATAATCATCCAAAAGAATCACCAATTCGTAATCAATTGTTGGCCCGAGTGATGTCACAAAGCTGACATTCGCAGAATTGTTGAATTCGTTCTCATCAGACACTCCATTGGGATTGTTCGCTTCTATTTCCAGAATATTTTCGCCATCAACGACAATGAATTCGGGTAAAGCAACCGTTTCTGATTCAAATTGTGCCAGTGAACCCGTCCACTCGATGGACTCACCTTGTGCTCCATTGTATGAATAAGATATGGTTGCAGAAACTAGGTCATTCACCCCAGAATTGCTAAGCAGCACGCTCGGCGTAAACGGTTCGGCTCCACAGATAAAGTCTGTGGGAATTCCAGTGACTTGAATACCCGCGTCATCGTTGTATGAAACTGCCCCTTCAGGCCAACCATCCACAACAAGTGATCCTGAATTTGAGGGGTCCAACCAGTCACGCAAACGAGCAGAAGCTGAGTTTCCATCCCAACTCACGTCGAATCTTCCATACCAATCTGGCTCGCCATTGTTGATGCTGCCAGCGCATGCTGCAGT
>CAJQMI010000139.1 GCA_905479395.1 uncultured Flavobacteriales bacterium | reverse complement strand
CATTGGCAATACTGCTTGGCAATGTCCTTATCCATGTTGAAGCCCGCTTGTTTTTGGCAACTCGACATCCAGCCGGATTTGAATTTCTCGGAGAAATCTTTTCCGGAATCGGCACAAGAAGCCGTTACAAGGGAGAATAAGACCAGGACTGCGACAAGGGGGAGATTCTTCATCAAGGATTGGTTTTGACCAGTCGGCTAAAGTGACGTTCCCCCCTGGGACCAATTGCTTGGATGGTGTAGACTCCAGGAGCCAGTGAGGTCGCGTCATAAAATGCTGTTTTACCAGTGGCTAACATGCTGTGAACGACTTGTCCATTCAGGGCGTAAATGGTCAATGATTCGATGCCAGAATTGGATTGCACACGCACTGTTCCATCTGCTGTGGGATTGGGGAAAACATGCATTCCGATTGCTCCGGAAGCCCATTCTCCGATGCCGTCAGGCGTGTTGTTGTATGTGCCATTTGGAAACGGATCATTGGAAAACTCATTGGTCAGCGGTCCGTCGGTAACTCCCAAGTCACTGTTGATCCAGTTGGCCTGGACAAATGCATCGCCATCGGGTCCTGTGCCATTGATTCGGTATGCCCAGCCGTCGGTGTATTCCCAACTTGCGCCCAATCCATCCACATCAATTTCTCCATATGTATCAACAGGAACGCCGGCTTCAAAGAGCTCAATGGCGTCATTTCCATTGAAGTTGCAAACTGCTCCCGCTTCACCAAAATTGGGGGTGAACCCAAAATACGCGGTGAATGCATCAGCATCGTTCGTGACGTAAATAAACGTACCTGCTTCCGCTCCCTCGTCGGGAAACGTCCATTCTACACCATCGCTTCCTCCGCCATTTTGGGCGGTACCGATGCCGTATTGCCCCAACGTTTCCAAATCATCCAACACGAAAAACTCCAGTACTTTGGGCGCTGCGCCAGCATGAATGATTCCAGTCAAAATGATTTGGTTTGACGGCTCAAAAATGGACCCGGCACATTCACAATTCTCATTCAATTCATCAAAAACGGTCATTGCATCGCCATCGTCACAAGCATCACCTGGGAATTCACACGTAAAATCATCCACGGTCGCCTCCTCATTGAAATTGCAGGCGGATTGATCCATGCAACCCGGAATTCCATCGGATGTACTGCATAGAGGATAAGGACAAGCTGAATCTTCAGTGGACGCTCCGCTCGAGCATCCCAATTCGCCCAAATCCCAATCGCCGCTTTCCGATTTATAAGCCCAGCTGTCTGAGTATTCCCAGCTTTCACCGGAACCATCCACATCTGCATCCCCGAAGGTCTCGATTACAGCGGTTTCGAAGAAAAGTTCGATGGCGTCATCTCCATTTTGATTGACAGCAGTGGTTGCTTCCATGACGACATCGAATTCGGCCATGCATGCTCCGAAGTATGCGCTCATCGCTGAGGTAGAGCGTGCTAAGAGCAGATGCTGGCCTTCGTCCAACGACTCTGCTGGAAAGGTGTACTCCTGTCCATCGGTTCCGCCACCGTTATTGGCAGTCCCGATTCCGTAAACGCTGAGGTCATCAACATCCTCTACTGCCATAAAATGCAATGCTTTTCCATCGGATCCTCCCGTAGGAACATCCAAATCTAGAATGCCTTGCAAAATCAGTGAGTCAAGTGCCGACGTGGCCTTCGCTTCAAACGCGAAGCTGCCTGCAAAGAGCGAGAGCACAAGTACGCTGCTGAGTTGCCGATAGGTCATGCTTATTGGGTGTTGGTGTGTGCGCAATTTACATGCGCACCAGCAAATTTCCGAATGCGTCAGCATTCGAATCAAGCCATCCGTATCACTCGCAGCTTGAGCCGAATACCGACAAGAAGAAGAGCAGGTCAGGGGTGGCGATAAGGCCATCATCATCGAGGTCTCCCAAGCAAGCAACTGCGGTCACAACCTCACACGACCCATCGTCTTGCGTGGCTTCTGAATTGTAGTTTGTTGCGACCTCGTAAGTGCATCCGAAAACAATCGAATCTGCACAAGATCCATCATCGGCAGAGGCCATTGGATCATAGTTCTGCGCAAATGGATCTGTGCACCCGCCGCAGATGGGGTAGACGCAAGAGGCATCAGCAATGGTTTCTGTTCCGTCTGTGCAGTTCACTTCACCGTACGTCCATTCCCCATTCACCTTGTACGCCCATGAATCCATGTATTCCCATGGTTCACCAGATCCATCAACATCGATCTCGCCGAAGGTTTCAATGACAATGCCCGTCTCGAAAAGCTCAATGGCGTCATCTCCGTTTTGGCTGATGGCTGTATTGGCCGCCAAAACATGCTCAAATGATCCGTAACACGAAGTCGCGAGGTAGCTTTCCATGACTTCCGGAGTTCGGGCCAGTAAGATGTTGTCACCTGCATTCACTGCCATTGCCGGAAATTCATACTCTTGCCCGTCAGTTCCGCCTCCGTTGTTTGCTACGCCAACGCCAAAAGCACTCAAGTCAGCTATATCGGCCACGGCTACAAAGTGAATGGCTTTACCATCAGAGCCGCCGCTTGGCACTGTGAAGTCAATGATGCCTTGGAGCATCAGCGCGTTGGATAATTCACTTGAATCAAAAATGCAAGAATCATCATCGGTGTTGGCTTCAGCGTCGTAATTCAATGCTGTGTCATCCGTGCATCCCAAAAACTCACAGCAATCTGTGCAGGCTGTGTTGGCCGCTGCATCGTAGTTGTCTGCACCAAAATCCGTGCAACCTTCTAACACTGCCTCGCAGGATCCATCGTCCACAGTTGCATTGGGGTTGTAGTTAAAAGCTGAATCGTCTGTGCATCCTGGGATGTCCTCCGGGACTTCGCACATGGGGTAAGGGCAGCTTGACTCAAATGTGTTTGCGGTACCGTCGGTGCAATTCACTGTGCCATATGTCCATGCGCCTTCTACTTTGTAGGCCCAAGAATCGGTGTATTCCCAATCCTCTCCTGTCCCATCTGTGTCGACCTCTCCAAAAGTTTCGATCACCGCATCCTGGTAATAAAGTTCGATGGCGTCATCTCCATTCTGACCAATGGCACTCGTTGCATCAAGCGGATGCTCAAACGTTGCGAAGCAGCCTTCAAGCAGGTAGCTCGCCATAGCATCCAAACTTCGAGCAACAAAAATATCATCGCCCGCCGAGACAGCTATTGCAGGAAAAGTATACTCCTGTCCATCTGTTCCACCTCCATTGTTGGCCACACCAATTCCGTAGGTGCTCAAATCTGTGATGTCACTGTTTGCAACCAAATGAAGTGCTTTGCCATCAGAGCCAGCGCTAGGCACGCTGAAATCAATGATTCCCTGAAGCATCAGGTCATTTTGTCCGAATGCTGTCACGCTGATGATGGCTGCAAATGCGGTGCAAATGCCTCGGAAAAAGGTCTTTTCCAATTGCAAATAGGTCATGGGTCGGGTGATTTTGTTAAGACGAATATAAGTTATTTTTCGACAAAACAATAAGTGAACCGCTGTATTTGGGGGAGTTATGCCGCGAATACACAGGGATTGATCCGCTCGTCAAACACGCAATTTCATTGTACTTTTGAGGATGATTTCACGCAATTATCCCGTGACTTTTTTCATTCTCTTGTGCTCGATGGCTTTGTCCTCAAGCGGCTGCCGGGTTGAGGGTGGGGCGGTTGAAAATCCGTTGGGGTTTGACTTGCAGAGAGGCGCTGGCGCGTTTGAGTTTTTGACTCCAGCAGGAGCAACGACAGAGAGCATTGCTGTTCATTATCAGATTCCCCTTGTGGGCGACATCAACGATATGCCGGTGATTTTTGTCTTTCATGGAGCCGAACGCAACGCTGCGTCTTACGCCAATGATTGGTCTGAGCTTGCTGCAAGGCACGGCGTGATGGTTTTTGTTCCGGAATTTTCAGAATCGGATTATCCCAGTAGTGTTGGTTATCAGCAAGGAAATTTGGTTGCCGGTAATCAGCTTCGACCGGCCGAACAATGGTTGTTCAGTTTGATTGAGCCGATGTTTGATGATGTGCAAGAGCGATTGGGATCGGCAAAAGTGAGCTATGATGCATGGGGTCATTCAGGCGGAGCCCAATTTTTGCATCGTCTTGTTTTGTTTGGTGGCGAACTTCGATTGGATCGCGCGGTTGCCGCCAATGCAGGTTGGTACACGGTTCCTGAAAATGAATCATCTTTTCCATATGGCCTTGGTGCCTCACCCATCGATGAATCAGACTTGGCGGTTCCATTTGGCATGGATCTCCTGACTCATTTGGGAAGCGAGGACACGAATTTCATGGAAACCGGTTGGACGGGAGCATATGCCCAAGGTGAAAATCGGTTTGATCGTGGCCAATATTTTCACGCACGCGCTCTGCAAATTTCTCAGGACAATGGTATCTTGCTGAATTGGAACATTCGAGTGGCAGAAGGCATTGGACATGATCCATCAGGTATGGCAGATGAAGCAGCTCTAATTTTATACCCTTGATTATGACACGATTGCAGCAGAACTTTTGTTTCACCGCTTTTTTGACCGCCTTTTTCGTCACCGTGACTGGCTGCGCAAAAACAGATGATGTGGACATCCCTGTGCCGGTAGATCCAAATGAAGGTTACACCTTTCAAATCCCCGATAGGGCGTTTGGAGAATACATGGTTTATCGGGGTATTCCAGGGGTGCAACAGCGCTTGGACACCTTGGACACTGGCGCATTGCAGACCAATTTCTACCTCAACCCAGCGTTGGTGGTTGGGGTCAATGCATTGAGTCTGAGCAAGACAAGCAGCAATGTTTCTGCTTTGGAAGCTGCAGGTGTTGCAACAGCGGCGCAGAAAATTCAAGATTTGAGCGGGGTGGAGTTTTTTACCGGACTGGATACACTCATCGTCACTTCAAATGACCTCGTGAGTTTGGATTTGAGTGCAAATGTTGATTTGGTCGAGTTGAGCATGAATTTTTGCAAAGTCGAGGCGTTGGATGTGAGTGCATGTCCGAACCTCAAGAAGCTCAGGTTTCGAGGAAGCTCACAGGCAAATGCTCTTTTGAATGAGATTGATCTTTCGAACAACCTCCAATTGCGCCACTTGCACTTGCGTTCGCATGCGTTTTCTTCCATTGATTTAAGTGCCAATGTGGCGTTGGTTGAGGAGGTGGATTTTTCAGAGAATCCGGGCCCTGATGGCAATTCGGGGACCAGTGACATTGTGATTCCCGCAGCGATTTACGATCAAGTTCAAGGTGCTGGAGGTATTTTGTTGGGAGTCATTCCGGAATGATGCTGGCGGCGGGATTGATTTTCGCTGCGGTTGTCACCGCGTTTGTGGCTTGGAAGCTTATCCAAGGCCATCATCCGCAGTTGATTCTTTTGGCTGCAGGATTGGTCTTTTTGATCGCATCGTGGGCCTTGGGCAATCCACTTGAAGCAACAGATTCAACCGGCTGGCGAGGATTTGACTTGTTCGACCTCATTGTCCAATCCATGCGTTCAAAGTTGGGTGGGATTGGCACGATGATCATGGTCATCGCAGGCTTTGTGGCCTACATGGATTACATGGGTGCTACAAAAGCGATGGTCCAAGCGGCGATGCGGCCGATTGACTTTCTTCGTGGGATTCCGCATCTGGCTGCCATCATGGTCCTGCCCTTGGGGCAGTTGCTTTCGCTTTGTGTGCCCAGCGCCGCTGGTCTCGGTCTTTTGATGATTGCTTCCGTGCACCCGATTCTACTGCGTATTGGGATTTCTCCCTTGGCCTCAGTTTCAATCATTACACTGTGCACCTGCTTTGACATGGGGCCTGCAAGTGCCAACACTGCTCGAGCCGCTGATTTGCTGGGAATGGGAAATGTCACTTATTTCTTGGGGCATCAAGCGCCATTGGCGGGAAGCATTACCTTGGTCGTTATGGCCGTTGTTTTCTTTCAATTGCGTCGCCTTGAACCTGCCCAATCCAAGGCTGTCCCGAAGGTTGATGAACCTGAAAAACGACCTTTTTACTTTGCCTTTTTACCTGTGCTTCCCCTCATTCTACTGATGACATTCAGTTCGTTTTTCCAGACAGGACCGAGCGCGGTAATCTTGGACACCTCCACGGCGATGCTCATTTCATTGGCCCTTTCGATGTTGTTGCACTGGGTGTCTGGCGCAAAAGCCAAGGAAATAGAGGGTGGATTGAAGGAATGCTGGAAGGGCATGGGACGGGCGTTCAGTCAAGTGGTCACACTGATCATTGCAGCAGATTTGTTTGCCAAAGGATTGATAGAATTGGGCCTGATTGAAGGACTGCTCGTGTTGGTGGACGGTTTGGGTTGGGGTGCTTTGGGCATCTTGGTGATTTTTGTTGCGCTGATCTTCTTTGCATCCATCTTGATGGGGAGCGGAAATGCGAGTTTTTTCGCTTTTGGTCCTTTGGTTTCTAAGGTGGCAGAATCGATGAGCATTCCGGGCATTCGACTCTTGTTGCCCATGCAATTGGCCTCCAGCATGGGGCGTGCAGCATCACCGATCTCGGGTGTTGTCATCGCTACATCGGGCATCGCGGGAGTCAATCCCTTGGATGTCGCACGAAGAAATGCATTGCCCATGGCAATTGCCCTCATTTTGATGGTATTAACTGAATCTTATTCCTTGATATGAAATTATTCAAAAATGTCAATTTGCATGCGCCTGCCAACCTCGGTCGAGGCGATGTACTGATGGTCAATGGGCAAATAGCAGCGATTGCATTGGCAGGTGATGCGCCGATTGAACTTCGCGGACTACCCGATTTGGAGACCGTTGACTGCACAGGATTGTCCATGGCTCCCGGGTTTATCGATCAACACATTCACATCACGGGTGCTGGAGGTAAATATGGTTTTGGCTCCATGACTCCGGAGGTGCATGTGACCGACCTCGTGCGATGCGGCACAACTTCTGTGGTGGGTTTGCTTGGCACTGATGGCACTGCACGCAGCTTGAATTCTTTGTATGCGAAATGCGCAGCTTTGGAAGCGGAGGGATTGTCGGCTTGGATGCTCAGCAGTTATTTCGGATTTCCACCCAAAACCATCACAAGCAGCGTCCACGACGATTTGCTTTTCATCGATCGGGTCGTGGGATGCAAAATCGCGCTTGCAGACGTGCGATCGTCATACCCCACTGCGAATCAGTTGCTCGCATTGCTGCGGGAGATTCAAGTCGGCGGAATGATCTCAAGCAAGGGAGGAGTCCTGCACATTCATTTGGGCGCCTTGCCTGAAGGAATGGACATGCTGTTTCAATTGGTGGAGCAGTACCATGTGGACATCCAGCGCCTTTCGCCAACGCACGTTGGACGAACCGCTCATCTGTTTGAGCAGGCAAAACGTTTTGCCAAAATGGGCGGAATGGTGGACCTGTCCACAGGTGGAACTCAATTCGTTCCGCCTTGGGAAGCCTTGGCAGAAGCACATTCGAATGGTGCTGATCTGCGTCATTTTACGCTGAGCAGCGATGGCAACGCCGGCATTGGAATTTTGGATGCACAGGGTCAATTGACCGGATTCAAGAAAGCTCCCATTGATCTCAACCTTTGGAACGTGCAGCAACTGCTCCGTGAAACCGATGTTCCGAGCGAACTCGCGTTTGGTTTGGTCACATCAGGTCCTGCGCGGACAATGGGTCTGAAACGCAAAGGGCATCTTGCTCAAGGCATGGACGCGGACGCCTGCTTATTCGACGATCAGTGGAATTTATCTGGTGTTGTTTCCCGTGGGGAAATTCTGATGTGGGACGGCGATTTGCGCACGCAAGGCAACTTTCCCAAGGCCTGATCGGCGTTTAGAATAAAAATTGCGTTTGAAACGCGGCGGTCCAACCGTTGGCGCTTGGGCGATTTTGATAATTCAGATATTCTGCGGACAGTTGCAATTTCAAGGCATGTTCTGCCACATGCCAAGTCAAGCAGCCTCCGACTGCGTCGATGACCTCAAGCAATGAGGTCGCCTGATCAAATTCAGGAAAGGTTTGACCAAATCGTGCGTCGATTTGCAGGCCATTTTTCAGCAGGTAACCTCCTTGGATGTTGTAAGCGTTCCCCAACATAAGGTATTGGCTGATCTCAGTCGGCATCAGCAGCGTTCCCAAAGAAGCACTTGTGAATGCCCCGTCCAATTGATAGGCGGCAGCATTGGTGAATTCGGCGAGAACAGTAGCTCCTTTCCACTTGGCCAAAAGATCGATGTGATTTTTCAGATAATGGGGCAATTGCTCTTGCCCGTTTTCATTGAAAATCAACCATTCACCGTGACTTTCTCCCACAGGACCGCTGGCGCCCATGTTGTAGTTGGTCGCCCAGCCGATGACGGCTTTTGGAGATTCATTCCGCTCAAAGTCCGAGGCACTGGTGGCGTCGAAATCTCCGAACGGATATACATCCAATCGCCCTCCGAGCTTCACACCGCCCTTGTCCGCGTCATTGGAAAGGCTTCCGAAACTGTTGATGCCGTCGCCTGAAGTGACAGCGAGCGTTGGCTTCACCATGAGCGATTCAGCGTTGCCAAACGATCCCGTGATGGACAGTCCAAATTCCCGACCGGTTTCCACAAACGTGCGGCTGAGAATGGATCGCTCTGGCATGGCCAAATGACCCTCGTAAAATTGCATCTCACGGTTGTTGGACGGATTTTGAAATTGGCCCGTGCGGATGGCGAGCCAGTCATTGATTCTGTAATTGATGTAGGCGTCGAGCAGGGGAGTGGAGGCGATGTAATTGGCGCGAACCAATACATCGATGCCGCGTTCTAAATCGCTGGCTTTGAACGTCAAGTAGGCCCGGCGGGTAAACGTGCCGAGCGCAAATGTTGTGTCGGCGTCGCTGCGACTGATATTCATGCCAGGCTGAGCGAGTCCGGTGAATCCGAACACGTAGCCCGAACTCGGAAACCCGACTTCCAGACCCTGTCCTTTTCGAAAGGTGGCCGAAAAATCAGCTTCTCCCCCGATGAAATCTTCTTCCTGTGCGGACAGGGGGCTCAGAAAAAAGCATTGCAAAAAGGTCAGCAAACACAGAGCAAAGGGAAGATGATTGCGGTTCATGGTAAAATGATGTCTTCGGGTAAAATGCGGTAAACGGGAAATGCTTGGTCGGTCGTGGGATCGATTACGCGGTAGCGCACAAACCCATTGATTCCTTCCGGCTCCAATAATTCCTTGGTCAGGTGAAAGCGCGTTTGATTGGCAGGAATCCACCAAGCTCCGACGGGAAGCGTCACCGTAGTGTCTCTGGTTTCTGCTCGCACAATCCGCTCAAAAAAACCTTCGAATGGTTTTGGAGACAGGCGGTCGGAGACCAGCGTGTACGCCTGCACTTTTGCTGCCAAGGGCGTTTCGAGTGCGGTCAAATTCAAACCGAGTGTCTCCAGCACCTCTGCAGCGCGTCTTTCGGATGGAAGCAATAAATAGCCCCCTGGAAATGCCCGGGTTTCTGTGGCTGTTTGGTTGTTGCTATCAGAAACCTCCTCGTCAAAGGTGCGCAGCGCTTGTTGGTTCAAGTCGAGGAGCGTCACTTCTGCCAACGTCTTTTCGCGCTGGGCTTGGATGACAACCGGGGAGTTGTCACGTTGGCCTTCGCGGCGTGCCATGCGTATGGCTTCGGGGTTTTCGGAGCTTGACTCCAAGAAGCTTTTGGCGAGCAGCAACGCTGTCTGGACCCTGCGCTCGAATCCTTTTCGGCCCAAACCGACCCCGCGGATTTCCATCAACACAGCAAGGCTTGAGGCCAGTCCAAATGAGGTGACCGAAGAACGCGGGCTTGACGCTCCGGTTTTGAATTCGCGTTTCCCTCGGATCACGCTCGGGCGAAAATAATTTGCATAACGTCGACCATGCGCATCCATGGCGAATCGAGCGGGTTCAATGAGCAGCGATTCGCTCGCTGCACGAATGGCTTCCGGTACATTGAGGTTCCCGGTGTACATGAACATCACGTCAAATGGCGACGTCACTCCAAAGTCCCCCATGTCCACATAATCAGCCCGGTATGGTCTGTATTCATGAAAATCCACCACCACATCAGCGTCGTATTGTGCGAAGTCCTTTTTCAATGCAGTCATTTCTACATTTTCCAATTTGGATTGGTCGCGGTTGAGGTCGCGGCCGTTG
>CAJQMI010000138.1 GCA_905479395.1 uncultured Flavobacteriales bacterium | reverse complement strand
CTGTTTGGATAGTCAGCCATATTTCCCCGCGATTTCGATGAAGGCTTAGGAGTGGCAAAGGCATGAAGTGCACATTGCTTGCAATTCCATTTTGATTCAAATGAGCCATGAGTGCGTCGCGTTGTTCGCGATTGAAGCCTGCGATTCTCATCGAAAACAAATGGTAGGATGAGGTGCGCATGTCATCTTGAAGAGGTGGGGCGATGTACCATGCGTAAGACTCAAATGAACGATGGTATTCTTCTGCGAGCGCCTTACGTTGAAGCAGTTGAGTGGAATATTTCTTGAGCTGTGCCCTGCCTAAGGCAGCTTGAATATCGGTCATGTTGCACTTGAATCCCGCGTGGATGACATCGTAGTTCCATTGCCCGGCCTTGGTCTTTTCAAACGCGCTTTTGGATTGACCATGGAGGGCCATGGTACGAAACCAATGGGTGATGCCGTCCAATTCAAAATCTTTTGGCAGCGCGAATGTCAAGGCACCGCCCTCAGCCGTGGTAAGGTTTTTTACGGCATGGAAGCTAAAGCCTGTGATGTCGGCCTGCTGGCCAATGGGCCGGCCGGCGTATGTGGCGCCCAGAGAGTGTGCAGCATCTGCCAAAAAAAGTGGCCTTCCCAATTGTCTTTGGACGTCGGTATTGGCTTCAAATGAGCCAGAGATAGCATCGCTTTGCAGCCAATCCGAAATTGCTTGGTAGTCGACAGGCCAACCAGCAAGGTCCACCGGCATAACCACCTTGGTGTTGGGCGTCCATGCAGCCTTGAGACCTTCTAAAGTGACCACGCGTTCTATCGGGTCGATATCAACCAAAACGGGGCGCGCGCCGCAATGCAGGACGATGTTTGCTGTCGCTGCATAGGTCATGGCGGGCAGGAGTACATCATCACCTGGACCCACTCCAAACCATCGCAACGCCAATTCGCAAGCTGTTGTCCAGCTCGAGAAGCACAGCGTTTTACGGGTCCCAAGAAATTCACTGAGATCATCTTCAAACTGTGCCAATTCAGGCCCGGAAGTGATCCAGCCAGAGCGTAATACGCGTTCCACTGCTTTGATAGAGTCTTCGTCAATGGGTGGGGGGGCAAACCCGATGGGTTTCCGAGGCACATTCATAGGCGCAAATTACGCAGAGAATGGAGGGAAACACATGCTGCAGGCGCACACTCATTTCAAAGTCTGCACCGAGCCATGGATCTTTTCGTAGCTTCGTTCAAAAGGAGATCATGTTTTTTGGACCAAAAGTGGATTTGACGCCTGTGGAGTTTAGAGATGCATTGCAGCAAAAAGGGGGCAAAGTTTTGGACTGCCGCACAGCTGAAGAATGCGCAGAAGGAACACTTGAAGATGCAATTCAGGCCGATTGGCTCAATGGAGAAGTCCCAACCGCGGTTGAAGGCTGGGATAAAAAAGAACCGATTTATTGCTATTGCCGCTCTGGTGGTCGCAGTGGGGCAGCATCAAAATTCTTGCGTGAGCAGGGCTTTGAGGCGGTTTTCAACGTCGGAGGTTACGCTTCCTTGAACAGGTAGCAGCCAAGCATTCGAGTTTTCATTCTTAATCCAAGTTCCGGGTCACTCGTTTGCATGAGTCTCGTAACGATTCGAACGCGGTGATTTCGTGGACATTGTGCTGTGCCAAGTGTATTTTGGCTGCGCCCACGATGAGTTCGGTTTCGATGTAGATCGGCAATCTTCTTTCATCCGCCGTCATCAAGACTTTCATTTCATCTCCTGGCTTGAAGACTGTTCCATCAATGAGTGTAGGGTGAAATTCCCAGCAAGCAATTGAGTCAGGCCAAAACTCAGAATGGTGCTTGACGCTGCCGATAAATTCCAGGGTCGTCCGGTGCACTTCGCCATCGAGGAGCAAACCCATGGCGATGACGTCTCCTCTCGTATAAGAAGCCCACGGGAGTTGCCTGCACCAGTGAATGGCGCTCAGAACATCTCTGAATTCACTGCTCGAATCCGGAGTGCAAATGGACGAAGCGTCCAATTCCCCATCCAAGCAGCTTATGGTCATGCAGTTGTCCTGTTCACGAGCATAAGAACGATTGTATCGGTGCCTTCCTTCTCGACCAACCCGACTGAACTTTTGAGGGAGAAAGCTTGCATCTGTCTGGCTTGAATAGGTGCTGTTGACGGGATAAAACCAATCCCAGTTGGGTTTTGATGTGCCCCAACCTTCGAAGTCCCAAACGTGTTCGTTCCCTTCTTGTTCTTCTTCTTCTTCGATGGTGTTCGACGGCCTCAAGTTTGATTTGTTCCCGTCTGACGCACTGAAGATTACCTCTCCAACTTCCAAGTAGATCGGACCCCATTCATACGTAACCTCATAATGCAAGGCCTCACCAGAAAACGGTGCAATGGATGATTGAGCAAGGGCGGAGGATTTACTGCATAGCACAATCCCGTGCACAAGTGCAAAGAAAAAAAAGGCCCTGCATGGCAGGACCTTTAAATGCATGAAGCCACGGGCAATCATGAAAGTCAATTACCCTTCAATTGGAGGGTTCACAAAAGCTGTGATTGTCAGGAACGTCTGACCGGGATCGGTGTTCGCGTTGATGGTCACTTTCTTTGTTTGCTTGTTCTTCTTTCCTTTCGAATTAAATTTGACTTCGATCAGTCCTTTTTCGCCAGGAGCGATAGGCTCCTTCGGGCATTTCGGTACTGTGCAACCACAAGACCCTTTGCACTTATCCAATAACAGAGGTTCGTCACCTGTGTTGGTGAATTCGAACATGTGGGTCACAGATTCGCCTGCTTCCAATGTGCCGAAATCGTGTTCGTACGATGCAAAAGAAACAGTCGTTGTTGGACCGGTAGGTGCGGTTGCTTGTTGCTTTGCAGGATCAAAATTGCTGGTTTGTCCAGGGCTTGTGTTCACTGGAATGTCGCGTGAGTCAGCTTCAGTTGTCGCAGGACGAGAAATTGATTTGTCATCGCCTTGTTTTTCCGAGCAACCAAACGCTACGAAAGCGAGGCCACAGGTCAGGAGTGTTTTAAAGTTCATGGGTGTCTACTGATTTTGTGTGGTAAAATTACAAATCAAAAAGTGTAGTGTCAAAATGTATCGTGGGCAAGCTTTGATTGCTCGAAAGTCCCGTCTTCAAGTATATCAACCGCTTTCTGGAGCGATTCGTTCAATCCGGAAATTACGCGGTAGAATGTGCTTTGCTCCAAGAGGTTTCGGCCAATCATCGCCTTCACGCGCAACGCAATCGCGTTGCCAGATCGTTCCCAACCTTTTTCATCCCATTCGACGCCTTCAGCGGTGACAAATTTTTGAAAGTCGGCTAACATCGCGGAGTCGACATCGAACTTGGCAATGAAATCATCCTCCGTAGGGTAGGCTGCCTCCAATTCAGGACGAATAGAATCAACGTACGTCAATGCAAACCTACTGTCCAAGCCTTTGCGCAAAATGCTCGAAAAGTAGGAGGAGTTATCGGTGGTGTCAAGCGGGACGAAAACGTCAGGTAGAATGCCTCCTCCTCCATAAACGGTGCGACCAGTGATGCGCGTCTCGAATTTCAAACTATCGGGCAACTCCAGGCTGTCCATGCTCATCAATTCTCCGGACTCGAACCGTTGGTATTTTTCTTTCCGATACTCCTCGACGCCTTCTTCATACGATTTTTGGATGCACCGCCCAGCAGGGGTGTAATACTTCTGAACGGTAAGCCGCACAGCACTGTCATCTGTGAGCCGCACGGGGCGTTGAACCAATCCCTTGCCAAAGCTCCGACGTCCCACAATCAGTCCTCGGTCCCAGTCCTGCACAGCACCGGATACAATTTCAGAGGCAGACGCTGATCCCTGATCGATGAGGACGACCAATCGTCCTTGTTCGAATCGCCCTGGAATTCGTGCTTTCGTGTTTTCGCGTGGAAATGAACGGCCCTCTGTGTAAACGAGCAATTTATCTTCTGAAAGAAATTCATCAGCCATTTGAATGGCGGTGCGAAGCATTCCACCTCCATTTCCTTGCAAGTCCAAAATCAGGTCTTGCATACCAGAGCGTTTGAGGTTGGCAAAGGCGCTGTACATCTCGGTCATTGTGGTTTTCGCAAAACGGTTCACTTTGATGTAACCAATTTCGGGAGTCACCATGAATGAAGCGTCGACAGAGTAGATTGGAATTTTGTCTCGGATGATTTCAAATGTGAGTAATTCCGGTTCCTTTCCCCGCTTGATGCCAACTGTGACCAGTGTCCCTTTTGGGCCCTTGAGCAAACGCTGCACGTCTTTATTCGTCAAATTGGTGCCGGCGACAACCTCACCATCTACCGTGACGATGCGGTCGCCTGCCATGATTCCCAGTTTCTCAGATGGTCCTCCTGATATAGGGGAAACCACCATGATGGTGTCTTTGAAAATGTTGAATTGAATGCCAACACCTTCGAAGTTACCGTTGAGAGGTTCATCCGCAGCTTGTAAATCTTCAGCAGGAATGTAAACCGAATGCGGATCCATTTCCTCAAGCATTTTAACGATAGCGGTCTCTACAAGTGACTCCAGGTCCACATCTTCAACATAGATGTTTTCGATGTGGTAGAGCAGTGAATTGAGTTTGTTGCCTTGATTTTCCCAATTGCTGGATTCATTGGACTCAGGAGACTGTGCCGAAGCGTTGAGGAAACAACAGCCGCTCAAGGCCATCGCAGCAAACATTCGTCGCATGTTCATTGATGTTGTAATTCGCATAATTGTCGGACGTCAAGTTACCGCATGCAGGGATTGAACCCTATGAAGATTGCCCCAATTTTCCCCAATGGAATTCACACAAAACGATATAGCTTTGTTTGCATGAGCAAAGCAAAGACAAGGAGCCTTCTGGTGTGTATGATTCTGATGATGCAGTCGCAGGTTTTCGCCCAGACTGTGGCACAGGTTTCGCTTGAAGCCCCCAATGTGGAGCAGCTCTGGACACGCGCTTTTTGGCATGAGGAGCACACAGGAAAAACAATGCAAGGTCACATTTTGCCTGCTGATTGGGACTTTTTTGAAGAGGCCACTTATCAGTCCGATGCAGAGGTGGAGAAATGGACACTGCACCTCAACGTGGAAGATGCGCCGGCCCTCTGCGTTTATTTTGATGCCTTTCACTTGCCCGTTGGCAGTCAACTGACGTTTCGTTCGGAAGCTGGTCGTTTCTCGGAAGACTTTGTTGAGGGTCCTGTTGATTTTAGTGAAAACAATGACCACGGCAGATGGGTGAGTGGAGAAGTGCCTGGGGAACGGGTGGAAATCGAGTACAACCAGCCCATTGGAACAGTTGGAACACCGGATCTTCATATTTCAGGAGTTGGCTTCTTTTTTAGAATGCTCTGGTTGCAGGGTGAGTATGACTTACTCAGCGAAAACAACCGAGGTTCTGATCCTTGTCAAGTGGATGTAATGTGTCCCGAAGGAGAGGACTGGCAATGTCAACGTGATGCAGTGGTTCGATTGCGTATTTCAATGGGGGGAGGCATTTATTTGTGCTCGGGAGCAATGGTTAACAATACTGCTCTGGACTGCCGGCAATTGTTGTTGAGTTCGTTCCATTGTGCAGACGACATGTCTGAATCTGACTGGGGTTTTTTAAAAGTGCGCTACAATTATGAGTATTTCGATTGCGGCGGTACATCTAGCTTCAATTCTCATGCGCGGACAGGGGTCAATTTGCTGACGTACTCAGATGATATATCTGCAGGTGGAAACATCAATGGCTCGGATTTTCTATTGATGGAAGTGGAAGATCCTGTGTTTGACTCATGGACGCCTTTTTATGCCGGTTGGGATGTCACCGGTTCGGTTTCCACCTCCGGTGTTGGAATTCATCACCCTTCAGGCGACCGAAAGAAAATTTCAACGTACACGAGTAATTTGGCGAATAGCAGTGCATACTTCCCTGGCGCACATTGGCGCGTGTATTGGGAGGAAACGGTCACTGAGCATGGCGTCACCGAAGGGGGGTCATCGGGATCACCATTGTTTGACGAAGATGGACGGATCGTGGGGACGCTCACAGGAGGGGCTTCGTTTTGCGAATCTCCGAATGCGCCGGATTACTATGGCAAGATGAGTTTTCATTGGAATGGCAACAATCCAATTCCAGCGGAAGAAAAACTCGAAGCTTTCCTCGACCCGATTGGCTCAGGACAGCAGGTCTTGGACGGCAGCTATGTGACGGAAGAGGAGAGCCCTTGCGCAGAACAGACCGTTTGCGGCGTGGTGGAAGTTGAGGAATTGTGGTTGATGGAAAACGAATGGACATTGCTCCCTAATCCTGCTCGTGATCAATTGTTTGTTGATTGGTCAGGAGAAATTCAAGCCGCTGAAATCCTAATTTTCGATGCCGCTGGACGCAAGGTTCTCACAGCCGATGTGCGCAATATGCCGACTCCAACAGTGACTTTAGTTGGATTTGAATCCGGCATGTATTTCCTCACGCTCTTCACCGCTGGTGGGGCTTCTGCTACGCGGAAGTTCTTGGTCGAATAAAACGGCGAGCTGCTGCCGCGTGGGCAATCAGTGCGCCACCCACGTGAGTCGGTCCAATTCCACTTTGGTGCGAAATGCACCGAAAAGCACGGTGGCAGATTTCGCGTCAATCGCAATCACTTCGCCTCGCTCTTTTCCGCCATTTCGGAGCCTGACTTTGGAGCCGATTTTGATGCGATCGGTGAAGTGCTTTGGCCGGCGCTTTGCAGCTTTCGCAAGAGAGGCCTTCTGTTTTGCCTTTTTTGCGGCTTGAGATTCAAGCCGCTTCGCTTGTTCCATAGCCAGATACTTGAGGATATCTTGGAACAGCGCTTTGTTCTTGCTTGCTGTGTCGTAGCGGTCAATGTATTGCTGGAGTTTTCGTCCTCGATGCAAGGCTGCATTTTGTTCTTCCGCAATGCCTTGCTGGCTTGCGTTGCGTTCTTCCAAATGTTCTTCCATCCGCTCGAGATCTCGTTTCAGCGTTTCGAGTTCGAGTTCTTTGCGGAGGTTTCGATCGGTGATCTTTGACAAAGTGTTTTTTTCACTTTGAAGTTCTGAGATCAACTCATCCAAGCGCACTTTGCGCTTGTCCAGTTTTCCTTTGGCCCGCTGAATCAACGTTTCGCTGATGCCATTGATGCTTGCCACTTCGAAGGTGAAAGAACTGCCTGGAGGTCCGATGTCTAACTTGAAAAGGGGTTGCAAGGAATCGCGATCGAATCGCATGCTACCATTGATGGCATGCTCCATTTGCGCAGCACGGCTTTTGATATTGGCGTAATGCGTCGTTATGACCGCGTAACTCTTCCGCGCGTAGAGTTCTTCAAAGAACACTTCAGCCAATGCACCGCCCAATTCAGGGTCGGATCCGGTACCAAATTCATCCAAGAGCAGCAAGGATTTTGCATTTGCGATTTCTAAGAAGCTTCGCATGCGGTTGAGCCGGTAACTGTAAGTGCTTAATTGGTTTTCAATGCTTTGATTGTCTCCAATGTCGGTAAGAATGGTGTCGAAGCTTCCCATCTCACTGTTGGGGTGCACTGGAACGAGAAGTCCGCTTTGGAGCATCACTTGGAGCAGTCCTACTGTTTTGAGGGCGATGGATTTCCCACCCGCATTGGGACCTGAAATGACCAGCATGCGCTCCTTATTTGAAAGCGAAATCGTTTGTGGTTCCGTGTGCACTTCATTGAGCTGGTTCTGCATCGCCAGCAGCGGATGGTAGGCGCGGATGATGTGAAAACTGCAGTCTTTTCGGAGTCCGGGCATAGTAGCGTCCATCTCAACGGCCAACTGCATTTTGGCTCGAATCCAGTCCAATTCTACCAAAAGGGTGTGGTAAGCACGAAACAAAGGCAGGTGCTTCCTCGTTTGCGCGGTGAGCGCTCGCAAGATTCTGAGGATTTCTTTGCGCTCGTCATCCCCAAGCATTTCCATTTCAAAGTTGAGGGAAACATTGGCTGCTGGCTCAATGAATGTGATCGAGCCGTTTTTGGATTGGCCCAATGCTGTGCCGGTGACTTTGCGTTTGTGGGTGCTGTTGACAGCGAGAACGCGTCGGTTATTGATGAAACCCTCGTTTGTGTCTGCAAGCCAGCCACGTTCTTTGAACCGCTTCAAATCTTTTAAAAACTGGCGATTGATGGCACGTCGAAGGCGCACCATTTCCTCTCGGATGTGAACCAACTTTGGTGAAGCGTTGCTGCGGACCTGACCTTTTGCGTCGAATACGGCGTCGATGCTTTCAATGATTTCAAGGGTGTGAACAACATCTGCTGTCAAATCCACCAGTTTTGGGCTCGCCAATTCTCTGTCTTCCAAAGCAGCAATGACGTCGTTTACCGTGAGTGACGCTGTTTTTAGCCTGTGAAAACCGGCTTCGTCCAACACGGAATCCCGGACGGCTAGTCTGTCATTGTCTGGACCAATTTCTTCACATCCTACAGCAGGAAAACCACTGCCTTCCCGCTTTATTTCGAGCATCTCTTTCGTTCGCTCCAGCTCTAATAGCCAATGCTTCTGAACATCAATGGGGTGCAGCGCATGTGCTCGATTGATGGTCGAGGGGTTTTGACAATGGTGCAGCAACAACGTCCTAACGGCGTCAAACTCTAGATCTTTTGCTGTTTGCTCATCGAAGGCGCGCATCGCACCCCTTTGATGGGCTTTGCGGCTTCCAGTATGACTTTCGGATGACTGTTTCTGGTTCATTGCAATTCAATCAACGGAATCAAAAGGATGGTGCATTTGCCATTGGCGTTGCACAATCGCCTGATGCACGAGGCTTTCGATTGTTGTTGTATCAAGTGCATTTGCCCATCGAATGTTCTCCATTTTTTTGAACCATGTCATTTGGCGTTTGGCAAATTGCCGGGTGTGGACTTTGATGCGATCAATGGCATCATCTTCGGAGCAATGCCCATCGAAGCATTCAAACCACTCCCGATACCCGACGGTTTGCAATGCGTTGAGTTTCGCCTTGGGGTGGAGTGTAAGGGCTTCATCTCGCATGCCAGCTGATACCATGTCGTCCACGCGTGCATTGATGCGGCATATAAGCTCGGATCGATTCATTTCGAGGCCTATGGTGAGGACGTCAAAATTTCGTGCAGCGGTGTCTCGTTTGTGAAAAGACGAAAAAGGCTTTCCGGAGACCAGGCAAACTTCCAGTGCACGGATGACGCGCTGAGGATTCTTGAGATCCATTTTTTTGGCATGCAAGGGGTCAAGAAGCTGCAGCTGGTTGGCTAAACTTTCGAGGCCTGATTGCTCGAGGCGTTCATTCAGAGCTTCACGGATAGAGAGGTCTGTGGGCATGTTGTCGAGCCCTTCAAGAACGGCTTTGATGTACAAACCGCTTCCACCGACCATCACAGCGGTTTTATGCGTTTGAAAATACTGATCGAGCCATTGCAGCGCATCTATTTCAAATTGTCCAGCGCTGTAGTACTCTTCGACTTCAACGAAATCTACAAAATGGTGGGGCACAGTTGCTCTTTCTGCAGCTGTGGGTTGAGCGGTTCCAATTGGCATCCCCCGGAATATTTGACGGGAATCGGCATTGATGATCTCGCATCCGAGAGCTTTGGCAACGGCGATGGCTCTTGAGGTTTTCCCAATGGCTGTGGGTCCCAAAATTGTCACGAGCAAAGGTTTTTCACTTTGTCGCAGTGCCTCTGATGTCGATGATGTCAATGATTCTGAAGCCATGGGTTGGGATCAGAATTGGTCGCGGTAGTCGTCGATGTTTTCGTTTCCGCCCAGAGACTCATCTTCGTCTGCATCGCCACTGAGGTAGGCATCCAACTCGGGATCTCCGGTGGATTCTGTTGCTCCGCTGTTTGCGGATGTTTCTGCCTCCCCAAAAATAGCATCCATCAATGCGGGGTCGTCCAAGCCTTCAGGTTCCTTGCTCAGCGGGTCAGGAGATTTTCCGAATTCAACGACGAGGCTAGGGTAGGAACCTTCTTTGTCAGGTTCAGAAATCACCACGGGCTCGAGGTAGAAGCACCACATGCGCAGGTAATCGTAGACATAGAGCCCTTTGCTTTCAAGGCTTGGAATGAGATCTTTGACCGTTGCAGTCTCCATGGAAGGGAGCTCGGGTGACATGGCCATAAGCGGGTATTCGTCTCCGCGATCCCAACTGTCATTGCTTTTGTAGAAGGATGCCATTTCATGAGCGTCGCTCCATTCAAATGCATCTAGAGTGGCCAAGTGGAGGTGCATCAGAGGTGCGTCATAATCGATTTCGATGTCGCGAAAAATATCTTCCGTCGCATCCAAAATAATGCGCAGCTTTATGATTGACTCCATTGGGTTAAAGGTAAGGCTTGACTTCGACAGGGTCGATGCTACCATGATTGGCATGGTACACAGATTTTCCATCCCGAATGCATAGCATCTGGGGGGATTGATGCTGCACACCCATTTTTGATTCGATGGACGAGCTAATGTCTCGATGTTCCAGCAAATCCAAGAAGTATGCATCAGTGCTCTCGGGCAGGTCCCAGCGACGTTCCAACATCTTTAAGGCCATGCGACTAACACTGCACCGGGTGCTGTGTTTGAATACGACAATGGGGTGGTTGTGCGAGGCTGCAATCGCATTTTCCCATTCTTCCATTGAGTTCAATGTTTTCCAATCCATATGATGCAATAAATTTGCTGCAAAATTACTACGACTCATGGATACGCGCTTCATAAAAATTCCTCTGGCCTTTGCAAGTTTGGCGTATGCTGTTTTTCTCTTCACTGAGGGATACATCGGCAGCGGAGTGGGGATGGTCTTCGTGACCACATTGATCGTATTGATCACATTGCAAAGCATGCGTTTGTTGATGGCTTTCGTAAGCTTACGTCAGCAGAAAATGGAGGACGCTCGGAAATGGCTTGGACGCGTAAACCCAAATCATTTGTGGGCGCGACGCAGAGGATATTGGTATTTTTTATCCGGCAGTTTGGCCATGGAACAGAACATGAATCAGGCGGAACAATTGCTCAAACAGGCGCTTGAGGTCGGCTTGAAGCAAGATCATGACAAAGCTGCTGTGAAGCTCAACCTTGCGGTGGTCGCATCTGCGAAACGCAAGCCTAAATTGGCCAAAGCGCTTTTGGTCGAATGCAAACGACTGGATCCCAAAGGAGTCTTGAAAAAAGACATCAAGCAGGTAGAGGCGGCAATTCGCAATCCTCAGACAATGAAAATGCGCGGGCGTTGATCGTGGGCATTGATGGCGGTCGCCATTTCAAGCGTTTAGCTTCACCCGGTGGCTGAACGTCTTTCTTCCTCTGCTTTTTTCACTTCATGTTGAAGTTCCCTCAGGAATTT
Source organism: uncultured Flavobacteriales bacterium (assembly GCA_905479395.1). Taxonomy (GTDB): domain Bacteria; phylum Bacteroidota; class Bacteroidia; order Flavobacteriales_D; family Sanyastnellaceae; genus UA16. The sequence goes on along the minus strand of CAJQMI010000138.1, from coordinate 16,092 downwards.
TATGCTGTCTTCTTCCGCGTCGCGGCAGAGTTGTTGCAGCGTTCCTTGATTTTCAGTGGTCCAATTGGTTGATTTCAGAACGCCGATGTAGTGAGCGAGCCGCTCATTGCTTTTTCTAACCGTTTTCTCAGCAAATATGCGGTGCCCAGGATACCTCAGCGCCAATTGCAATGACCTTTCGGTCACTTCTGCGTAGAAGGCGTGAATGGCGCGACGTATGTGATGAACGGGAATCATGAATCAGAGTGGGCTACTTGGAGATAATTCTCAGCAGCACCTCCCAAAGTAGGCTGAAAATCAATCAACTCCAAATGCAGTCGCCTCTGGACTTTCTCCGGTCAATGTTTCAATATGTCTTGGACAGCATCCGCCAAACGATGATTAGCGAGGAATTGAGACTCTAAGTTGCCTGCGAATGGAAATGCCGTGTCCAAACCGGCAACTCGGCCCACAGGAGCGTCCAAATCATGCCAGCATGCAGATTGAATTTTGGCTGCAATTTCTGCACCAATGCCACCGGTCATGGTGTCTTCGTGCAGAACCAATGCGCGGTTTGTTTTCCGAACACTTTCCATGACACATTCTTCATCCCAGGGCAAAAGTGTTCTCAGGTCGATGACTTCGATGGAGTGGCCAGTGTGTTGGCGCGCAATTTCCTCCGCCCATTTCACTCCCAAACCATAGGTGATGATGGTGAGATCTTCGCCCGTTCTCGTCACCTTCGCTTTGCCCAATTCGAGAGAATAGGGCTGCTCAGGAACGGTGCCTGATAGAGATCGGTACAAGTATTTGTGCTCAAAGAAAAGCACTGGATTTGGATCTTCAAACGACCTTAGGAGCAAGCCTTTTGCGTCTTCTGGAGAAGAGGGGTAGACAATCTTTAGTCCCGGTATATGGAAGAACCAAGCTTCTGTTGACTGGCTGTGGAAGGGTCCTGCGCCAACGTTTCCACCTGTTGGCATCCGAACCACGACATCTGCGTTTTGCCCCCAACGCCAATGAATTTTGGCGAGATTGTTGACGATTTGATTGAAGCCAACGGTGACGAAATCACTGAACTGCATTTCCATCATGGCCTTTTTGTTGGCGATGCTCAACCCCAAAGCAGCGCCTACGATGGCTGATTCGCAGAGTGGTGTGTTGCGCACGCGATCCTTCCCAAAGCGTTCCACAAAGCCTTCGGTAACCTTGAAGACCCCACCGTAATCTGCAATGTCTTGTCCCATCAAGATGAGCTCGGGATAGGTTTCCATCGATTGCCCCAAACCTTCTTGAATGGCGTCAATCAATCGCAATTCTCGATTGCCTGATTCGATTTCACTGAGGTCGGGCCATTGGGAAGTTGGAACCGCTGCGAATCGATCGGCGAGTTCTTGGGCTTCAGATGTTTGGATTTCCGGTTCTTCAGCAGCTGATTTCAAACCGCTTTTGATGGTTTGGCTATGCTCTGCTCGGAGTTTTTCGATGAACGCGTCATCAATGATTCCTTGTGTTTGTGCCCATTCAGTGAAGCGGTCCACAGGATCCACTTGTCCCCAATGGTCAATGAGCCCTTCCGGATAATACTTGGTGCCAGACGCTTCCTCATGCCCACGCATCCGGAATGTTTTGAACTCAAGTAGGATTGGCCGCGGTCGTTCGCGCATTGCGCTAGCAGCATTTTTTACCGCATGGTAGACAGCTAGCAGATCATTCCCATCCACTTGAATGGCATCTTCTTGCGGAATGCCATAGCCAATGGCTTTGTCGGTAAAGTGTTCAAATTTGAACTGCTCATTGGACGGTGTGGACAATCCCCATGCATTGTTTTCGACGCAAATAATGACCGGCAATTGCCAGACTGCAGCTACGTTAACGGCTTCATGGAAATCGCCTTCGGAGGCACCACCATCTCCTGTGAAGACCAATGTTGCCTTCCCAGATTCATCGAGCTTTTGTGCCAATGCAATTCCATCAGCGATTCCCAACTGTGGTCCCAAATGAGAAATCATTCCGACAATGTGATGCTCGCGAGACCCAAAATGAAAGGAGCGGTCGCGGCCTTTGGTAAAGCCATTGGCCTTGCCTTGAAATTGTGAAAACAACCGATCCAGCGTCACACCCCGAGTGGTAAATATGCCCAAGTTTCGGTGCATCGGCAAGATGAAGTTGTCGGGATCGAGAGCAGCTGCAGCACCCACTGAAATAGCTTCTTGCCCCATTCCGCTGAACCATTTTGAAATCTTGCCCTGCCGCAATTGGCTGAGCATTTTTTCTTCAATCATCCGGGGCAGCAAGATTTTGCTGTACAACTCCCGGATTTCTTCATCGCTGAGCGCTTTGCGATCAAACTTGAGCGGGTTGTGTGGAAAGTGCTTATTGTCCGTCATCTTGTTACGAAGGTAAGTGGTCTTCCTTGTCGCCGTATACCGATGGTGAGAGATTATCTTCGCCACATGTCCAATCCGAAAAACTGGCAATCAAAGCCCAACCGCCGCCGCCAACGTCCCGTAGCTAAGCCCAAGCCTGCTGCGGGTCCCGTTGCGGTGGTTGAGGTCCGCATGCCCGCTCAGATTACAAAGGAAGCGGATCAAGTCCGCGAAGCGATTGCCGCTGCTTTGGTTTGGCCGATCGATCGATTGGGCGAGTTTCGCGTACTGCGTAAAAACCTCGATGCCCGGCAACGCGTCGTGCGCGCTGTTTGGACTGTCGAGGCTGCAGAGCAAGGGACACCACTGCCGGAAAAATCACTCGATCCGGTGGTGTTTGATGCCTTGCCAAATAACGCGTCTGAGGTGCACATTGTCGGTGCTGGACCCGCAGGTCTGTTTGCCGCTTTGCAATGCATCAGTCGCGGAATGCGTCCCATTCTTATTGAGCGCGGACAGCCTGTTCAGCAACGCCGCAGGGATTTGGTTCAGATTTACCGGGAGCACAAAGTAGATCCGGACTCAAATTATTGCTTCGGGGAAGGTGGAGCTGGAACTTACAGCGACGGCAAACTTTACACGCGAAGCCACAAACGAGGGGACATTCGAGCAGCGTTGGAATTGCTCGTTCAACATGGAGCCAACGAAGACATCTTGGTCGAAGCTCATCCGCACATTGGCACGAATAAACTCCCCGGCATCATCGAGGCGATGCGCGAGACAATTTTGTTGGCCGGAGGCATCATTCATTTCGGGTGTCGATTGGTCGACTTTGAGAAGAAGGCCGGACCAGTGAAGACCATCCAATGGTTGGAGTTGGCATCGCAAAAAAAGATTGAAGTTGACTGTTCTCATTTGATTTTGGCAACCGGGCATAGCGCCAAGGACATGTTTCACTTGCTGCACCAAAAGGGGGTTCAATTGATTGCGAAACCCTTTGCCATCGGCGTTCGAATTGAGCATCCGCAAACGTTGATTGATCAGATTCAGTATCACTCGAAGGAACGGGGGGATTGGCTTCCACCTGCATCTTATCGACTTGTCTGCCAGGTTTCTGGTCGCGGAGTGCATTCATTTTGCATGTGTCCAGGCGGCATTATTGCCCCGTGTGCAACAGAAGATGGTGAGGTGGTGACGAATGGATGGTCACCGTCCAAACGCAACAATCCTTACGCCAATTCGGGGATGGTGGTTCAATTGGAACCGCAAGACTGGGAACGACTCGGGTATGAAGGGCCCTTGGGGGGACTGGGATTCCAACATGCAGTTGAAAAAGCTTGCTGGGAAGCAGCCGGCAAAACTCAGAAGGCTCCGGCGCAGCGTTTGGTGGATTTTCTGAACGATAGTCCATCAGTCGACCTCCCTAAAACTTCTTATTTGCCGGGTGTAGAGGCGGTGAACTTGCACGAGGTGCTTCCACCACTGATCGCACGACCTTTGAAAGAAGGACTTCAAACGTTTGTGGATCGAATGCCCGCATTTTTGAGTCCGGAAGCGGTCTTGGTGGCTCCTGAATCCCGCACATCCAGTCCCGTTCGAATTCCCAGAGACAACGACGCTTTGTCCCATCCGGATGTGCCTAATTTATTTCCTTGTGGAGAAGGAGGTGGTTATGCCGGCGGAATCTTATCTGCTGCACTTGATGGCATTCGCGTTGCAGATGCCATTTTCAAGGGAACGAGGTAGATTGGCCTGAAAACAAAAAAGCCACACCGTAGGGCGTGGCTTTTTTGCATGTCATCAAAAGATAGCTTCCTCATTGCAACCTAGCAGTGGTTGCTTCCCATGAAGATTGAAGAGCTTGCGCTGCGCCCAAGTTCATCAATCGTCCGTTGAATTCTCCGATGATGTGTGCGTCGCCAAATCCTCGGTCCTGCAGTTCTTGTGCCATGGCTTCAGCTTTCTTCAAATCAAGGGTAGCTGGAGATACAAAGCAAAGTGCGCTTGAGTTGTCAAATTTTTGCACCACTTCACCTTTGACCAGAAGCGGTGAAACGACCTCCATGTCCAGTGTGCGAATGTCCTGTGCCAACTGCACTCGGAAACTTGGACGCAAAGCAGGCATCACAGCCGTGTAGTTCGATAATCCAGTTTTTTTTCCGAAATCATCGCTCATGTCTTTTGCCGCAGCCTTTACAGCTGGAGCTGGAGCGGAACGTTTTGCCTTTATGGTAGTGGTTGATTTGTCCGATCCAAAAGCTTTTAACAAACGCAACTCAGCAGGAGTGCGTCCGTTGGCGTCGACCGGTGTCACGACGTCAGTAGCGCCTTCAGAATCTACCCGCAAGAAGTCGTTTTGGAAAGCATTTTCAGAACGCTTTTGTGGTGCCAAAGCAACGGCCCATTGTTCTTCACTCAATGCAACTCCCTGAGCGTTTACTCGGCGATGTGTTGAGTAGGGTTCAATGTCAAGGTAGTCTGCAATTCCGTCTTTGTCAGAATCAGTAGGGCAACCTCGTTTGTCGATGGGTGCGTTTTCTGGGGTTCCTGGGCAACGATCGCGCTTGTCCTGAATGCCATCCAAATCTGCATCATCCCCAATCAAAAGCCATTCTTCCGGATAATCCACCTTGGGCTCACCGTAGGCCTTTCCAATTCGAATTCCCAAACCAGCTTGAGCTGTTGTGATCATGTCGTTGTAGCCAGGGCGAGGGTCCAAACTGGCTTCTTTTCCAGCTAAAATGGCAAAAGATGCGCTGGCATAGATGCGAGGAGATAAGTTCAAGTTGAGGCCCATTTGAATCGGAATGGCCAAAGATTGCTCTGAGCCTGTCTCTGTTTCATAGGCGTGGTCAGGAGCGAGGGTCGATGCCAATACATCTGCGTTTTCGGCTCCTTCAGGCATGTCATAAACCTGCCCGTTTGACCAGTAGTAATAGGGCGTTCCTTCTCCATTGGTGCGGTCAGATAAATTGCTCTGTTGCATAAAGGACAGCCCCAAGCCTACCCAAGGCTGCAAAATTTGATCCGCGGAGTATGGCTTGTGCAGGCGAAGGCCTGCGCCAACTCCGTACCATTCTGAGATTTCATTTTGACGGTTTGACGAAGTCAACCCAAGTGCTCCCCAATTCATCTGGGCATCTGCCGAGAGAAAAGGAAGTACATCTGTGATCAATGCAACTTGTGTCGCATACATGCCTGAGGAGCCTACTTGAATTCCATCCTCTAAATTGGATGCTCCGGTAAAACTCGTGGGGCCTGTGACCAGAGTAAGTCCGGTCTGTGCTGTGGTGCTCAATCCCGCGAGGAGAAGTGCAGCCAAAGTGAAAGTGGTGTATGCTGTTCGCATGATCTTTTGGGTCTTAATGTGACATTTCATCTTGACCCTTTACGCGAACTCCCCAGAAAAGGTTACAAACGCATCACTCGGCAAGGAGCAAATTGATGCATTCCTGCCCCAATTGCATGCCAATGGCCACTCCCATACCTCCCATTCTCACTGCAATTACGCAGCCTGGATGAACTGATTTCACGATGGGGTTTCGCGTCGTTCCAACCCCCAATAAGCCTGTCCACTTGTATTCAAATGGAGTTCCGTCGGTCTCAGGAAAAAGGGTATTTAAGACAGATGTCAATGCTTTCACAAGTTCTTCCTCGCGCTCCAATCCCAAGTGTCTTCCTCCACCAATCAGCATGCGATTCTGGACATTGCGTGCATAGAGATATCCCGCGTCCATATGCACGGTGCGATTGAATTTGAGCGCTGGGATTGGGGCGGTTACCAGGACCACGTTTGGTTGAGGTTGGACATCGCAAGATGGCATCAACTCCTTGGCAAAAGCATTGGTCGCGATGATGACCCGGGGAGTCTCCGCCCAAAGATTGTCCTCACCACCGTCTGCACTTAATCGTTGAACCTGAACCCGATGCATTCCGTCGCCTCGTTCCCAATCTTTTACGTTTAAGCCCAGCAGCAAGCGAATCCCTTTTTTTTGCGCCATGCTTCTCAAGGTGAGGATCATTTTACCGGTGTTGATAGCGCCTTCCAATGGAGATGAGACAGCTCCATCGATCCTGGCTCCATCGATACCATTGAGTTCGTTTGCTTTTGCCACATGAAACGTTGATGCGGAGGAGGTCGCTTGCTCGGCCCATTCATTCATTTCAGCAAAAGCGACCTGATCGGGCATTTCGTAGTTGGTGCCTTTTCGAATCAATTCGAGGCTGCCGCATTCTTGGTAGCCGATGGCCTTGTCCCCAAGGGTTTTACGCAGCAATTTCAGCCCATCGATGCGCTTCTTGAGCAAAGTCAATGCTTCAGTATCCCCGAGTGTTGCACGATCGTGCATCAGTTCAGTCATGCTTCCGAAACATGCGAAACCAGCGTTTTTGGTGCTTCCTCCGCCTCCAAAAGAGTCGCGCTCGATGACCGCAATCTTCCAATTTGGCCTCTTTGACTTTGCATGCAAAGCAGCCGAAACTCCTACAATTCCGCCGCCAATGACGATTAAATCGAGACCTTCTAGCCATTCCGTTGACTCCCAATAACTAAATGCCATATTTTTACGTTCTAAGGAAGATTGAAAACCATTGCATGCAAAAGTCGATTGAATCGAGAACATTAGGAGCATCTGCTGCACTTTTCTGTGCGGAGGATAGCGTCGTCGCCGCGATTTCCCGCAGTGCATTCGCTTCAGTCATTCTCGCGTGTTGTTTGTTTTTCTCCATCGCCGGGAATGCACAGGAAGACCTGTTTTTGGTCTTTGGCTCTGTTAAACTTGAAGATGCAAATAAGCGGCTCGGAGGCGTCGATGTGATTGTTTACCAAGACGGCAATGAGTTTGATCGGTTGACAACCAATGCCAAGGGGGATTATGATTTTGAATTGCCTCTCCGTCACCTCTACACGTTTAGCTTCGTATTGGATGGACACAGCAATAAGCGGATTGAAGTTGACGCGTCAGGGATTCCAGAGAGTGTGATTGGAAATAGAAACATGGACCTCGATATGTCGATGCTTCCGCTTCCTTCTGGTTTTGATGCATCGATTTTTGAAGATGCTTATGGACGAGGGGAATACGATGCAAACAAGAATACGGTTGTATTTGACAACAATTACACTGTCCGTATGCGCAACAAGGTCAACGCAGAATTTGCCCGTTTGGAACGCCTTGCATCAGAGTCGGAGCGGATGCGCGAGAATTTTGACGATTTTGTGCGAAAGGGTGATCGCTCCAAGGCAGAAAAGGAATGGCAGAAAGCGATTGACTTTTATGAGTCAGCATTGTCACTTTTTCCAGAAGAGCAAGATGTTGTTTTGAAGCGGAATCAAGCTCAAACTGAATTGGATGCAGCCAACGCTTCAAATGCATCCGCTGCGGCTTTTCAATCTCTGCTCGATGCAGGTGATGACGCGCTTTCACAGGATGACTTGGGAAGCGCTCGAGCTGCTTTTTCTGAGGCGAAAGAGCTGCAGCCAACGGCTTCAGAGCCGGACGATGGATTGCGCAGAGTAGATGAGCGTGAAGCGGCTATTCTGGCGAATTCTGAAGCGGATTCCGAATACCAGGAACTCCTAGATGACGCGGACAGATACTTTGAGCGCGAGCAATACGACCGTGCCATCGATTTGTACGCAGAGGCCAGCGCGTTGAAGCCATCTGAACGCTATCCCCAGAACCGAATGGAGGAAGCCGAAACGAGGAAATCTGATCTCGCATCGCAGGCAGCAGACATTGTCGAAAGAACCATTCAATATGAAGTTTTGATTGATGAGGCCAATCAATTGTTTCGGGATGATGATTATGAGGCTGCGCTGATCAAGTATGAAGCAGCGGGTCAATTATTGCCTGCAGAACGGTTTTGGCAGCAAAGGGCTGAAGCAAGTCGCGAACGGCTCGAAGAGATGCGTTCTGATGAGGCCTCAAAAGCTGCACGAGAGCAGGCCATCGCCGACCGCGCGGCAGCTAGCGCAGCATTGAAAGAAAAGCGGCAGGAGTACGATGCCATCAATGATGAAGCGGATGTGTTGTTTCGAAATGACAACTACGAAGCTGCAATTGCAGAATATGAGCGAGCGTTGGAAGTTTTGCCCGAAGAGCGGTATCCACAGCAACGCATTACGGAAGCTCGAAAGCGCATCAATGAAGCGGCAGGCATTGATGAGACTGCTGAAAATTCCCGCGACGATTCCCGCGACGATTCCCGCGACGATTCCCGCGACGATGAATCTATGCTTGCAGACAACGCAGACAACGCAGACAACGCAGGCAGCGCAGCGGAGCAGCAGACAGTGAGGTCAGGCGAAGAAGATTTGCGCCAAGAAAAACCTCTTGATCAAAAAAGTGATAGAAACGAATCTGCAGCTGCCGATTCCGAGCGGTCTGCTCGACAGGCAGCCGAGGATGAGGCTCGATCGATCGCTCAAGCCACGGAAGATGAATACAATGGTTTGATTTCAGATGCAGATGCAGCTTTCGATGCGTCAAATTGGTCCGAATCTCGCCGAAGTTATGATGCTGCATTGCGCATAAAACCGAACGATCGATACGCACAAGGCCGATTGAGTCGGATCGCAAAAGCTGAGTCTAAGGCGGCTTCCACGGATCAAAATCTGGAACGAGATGATGGAGCGGAGCGCTCAGCACGTCTCGAAGCCGATCGATTGCGAGAAGAACAGGAATTGGAATCAAGCTTAGAAGCGGAGTTGTTTGCCCAAGAAGCCGAACGTCAGCGCAGAATGGATGATGCAGCAGCATTGGAGGAGGAGCGGGAAGCTGAGCGACGCAAGCAGGCCGAGCTCAATCGGAAACGCGCAGACCAAATGATGGCGAATATGAATGCGTCTGAGGAAGATGAAGTTGAGACGTACTTCAGCGAAGCACTTCGAAGTGAGGCGCTGGCCCGAACTGCGCAGGTGGAACTGGCAAAGCAGGATCAGGCCGATTTGATTGCCAATGCCGCTGCAAAGGCCGCAGACCGCAATGCTCGAGAACGTCAAAGCAATGAAGACTTGAATCGGACGTCCGATGCGAATGTTGATATGGCATCACGAAAACAAGCGCAGCGACGTGCTGAATTTGAATCCCAACAAGACGATTATCGAAGAAAAGAAAAGGCAGCTCAACGCCGCTCCAATCGTTTGATTCAAAACGGGGAGGATGAGGTGTCCAATCAAACGGAGGGGCAAGCTCGGTTGAAGTCAAGCAGAGCTCGAGATTATGCTTTGAATGTGCCAGAATTGGATTCCAAGAAGCGGTCGTTTCGAAATTTGTTTCAAGGGCTGAGGCGTTCGTCAGCGGAAAAACGCAGCATTGCGAATGAGACCATTGCCTCTACAAGCCAAGCTTACCGTGAAATAGGCAGGGGCTCTAGTCAAAGAGCTCAAGAGCGCTGGTTTGCGGCAAGGCGGCAAGCCCAGAAAGTGGATCAGGCACTTTCGAAACGTGAACGTGAATCTCAGCAGCGCGCTTACGATAACCGGAAAGCAGAAGAAGAACGCCTGAGTAACATGGCTGCAAAATCACCGGGAGATTTCAATTTGGCTGCTGAGGATGAAGATGTTCTTATGGGCGTTAGTGAGGAGTCCTATGACATTCCAAATGGTTTGGTCATCGAACGCACTGTGCGCACGGGAAACAAGGTCATTCGCTACCGCAAAGTGGTTACCAAAACAGGCACGTATTACTTCAAAGCCGATCACAGCATTACCTCAGTGACATGGAAGCGTGAGACTTCGATGGTCTTGGATTGATTATGGAACGGTCGGTTTCAAGGCATCGGTTTTGGGTCGCTGTGACCATTACATTAATCCTTCATGCGGCAGTTCTTTTTGCTCTTTCACTGCAGCCTCTTCGCAGTGAACCTGCGGCTTTGGATCAGTTTGTCGCGGTTGATTTTGTCGACGATGCTGTCTTCGGTCAAGTTCAAGAACAAACCTTGGAAGAACTGATGCAATCACGTCTCAACGAACGTGTGGCGAATCTCGCGGCGAATGAGGCGGCACAGCGTTCTGATGATCGAAGGTCCACAACGATGCAAAATGACATCACAGGCCTTTCCGAATCTGTTGAAAATGAACTCCGTGCTATGGAGCAGGCGGAATTCGAGCGTTTGGCACAGGAGAAAAAGGAATTTGATTTGAGGGGTGTCCCGGACGATGGCGCAAGCGGTGAAGTCAGCACGCTCAAGGAATGGGATAAACGCTACGAAGGTCAAGTCACGGTCTCGTATGATCTAGGGGGGAGGCTTCATCGCAAACTTCCGGTGCCTGGATACAAATGCCAGGTTGCGGGGGCAGTCTCAATCGCGATCACTGTGGCGCCGAACGGCGGGGTCAGCAGTGCTGAAATTGAGTCGGTGACGGCACTGAATGCCAAAGGAAAGCCTCTCCGTGTTTCTGAGTCGAATGATTGCATAGCACGCGCAGCGCTGGAGAGTGCGCGCGCATCCATTTTTGAGGCTACCGCCGACAACGAAACTTCTGGACTGCTGAATTACCGATTTCTTGCTCAGGAGTGACCGTTGAAAAGTTGCCGCACAGCTTCGGATTCTGGAATCCAATGGAGTACCTTGGTTTTTTGTAATTGACACTCGATTCGGTGATGTACACATCTGACAACCCCCTAAAGTTGGGCATTCTTCGTGAAGGCAAAACACCTCCGGACCAGCGCGTGCCGTTGACTCCGGACCAATGTGTGCTTTTGCAGGAGCGGTTTCCAGAATTGAACATTGCCATCCAGCCCAGCGCTGTGCGCAGAATTCGAGATGCGGAATACGCAGCAGCCGGTCTCAATATGCAGGATGACCTCAGTGATTGTGATGTCCTCATAGGTGTCAAGGAGGTCAATGCAGATGAATTGATTGCTGATAAAACGTATTTGTTTTTCAGTCACACGCACAAGCTTCAGCCATACAATGCGCAATTGCTCGCTGAAATTCTAAAAAAACGCATTCGGCTCATAGATTATGAGTTGTTAAAGCGTCCGAGTGGACGGAGAATTATAGGCTTCGGACGTTGGGCAGGACTTGTAGGCGCTTACAACGGCATTCGAGCATGGGGCGAGCGCAATGGGAGTTTTTCCATTCCGCGTGCCATCGATTGCTTGGATCTGAATGACATGCTATCGACGGCCAAAGAGGTGAAGCTTCCTGAAAACATGCGCATCGTCTTGACGGGCCATGGGCGAGTGGGGCAAGGTGCAAAGGAAGTGCTTGATCACTTGAAGATTCGTTCGGTTCATCCGGACGATTTCTTGCGCATGGACTTCCCGGAACCCGTCTATACCCACCTCGATGTGAGCGATTACAATCGCCGCAAGGATGGTGATGCATTTGACATGTCGGAATTTATCGGCGAACCCATGTTGTTTGAAAGCACTTTTATGCCGTTTGCACAACGGGGAGATTTATTCATAGCAGGTCACTTTTGGGCGGAAGGATCCCCATTTTTGTTCACGCGCAAGGACATGCGCCATCCGAACTGGAACGTGAAAGTGGTGGCGGATATCTCATGTGATATTGATGGCCCAGTAGCTTGCACAATTCGCCCATCAACCATTGCCGACCCACTGTATGGTTATGACCCAAAGGAGCAGAAGGAGTGCGCTGCAACTGATGCCGATGGCATCACAGTAATGGCGGTGGATAACCTCCCTTGTGAGCTCCCGCGCGACGCGTCTGACGGCTTTGGACAGGAATTGATGGAGCATGTGATTCCGTTGCTCGTATTGGGTGATGCCGACGGCATTTTGGACGGTGCTTCAGAGACGACAGCAAAGGGAACACTCAATGAACCCTTTGAGTACTTGTCTGGCTACGTTCGCGGCGGCCAGTAAGACAAAAGCGAGGGGTTTAAGCTCGACCTCTGTCATGGCGTAACATTCAAATTTATTGCGCTCTTTTCACGAAGCATTGCGTTCACTCGAGAATGTCACAAAGAGCATCAGCAGTCTTCGCCATATGCAGCAAGCAAAAGAAGAACATCGCTGATCACAACGGAGCCGTCACCATCGATGTCAGCGACGCAACTTTCGGTGCATCCGAAATCTCCCAGCAGGATCAAAACGTCCGAAACCTCGATCGTCCCATTTCCATTCAGATCTTCCGCGCATGAGGCCGTATCGCAATCTGGCTCTCCATCGCCATCCGTGTCAACAATGCAGTTGCCTTGACAATCGTATCCTTCATCAGCGAAGGTGCATGAGTCGTCATTTTCGGTTGCGTTTTCATCAAAGTTGCAAGCTTCTGTATCTGTGCAACCGGCAATTGAAGTGTCGTTCAAGCACAAGTCCTCAATGGTCCAGTCCACAAAATAGCTCGAAGCATTGGCAGCTCCATAGCCGTTGTAAAGGACGACACTCCATTCACCAGAGCCACTCAAGTTTGCTGTTGACAAATCCACTGTAGCCGTGTAGATTCCATTCGTGGATACCGCCCACGAGGTGGGCCAAACAACTTGATAATTTCCCAAGCTTGTACAGCCCGCTGGGGAACTGTTGTAGCCACCGAAAGAAATGCACTCACCGGCAGGAGAAGTAATGGCCATGGCTAAGTCAGCCGCCCAATTCCCCGTATTGCCCAAATTATCAAATTCCAATTCAATTGAAATTGTGGAAAGTGTGGAAATAGAGTTTGCAGATTGGGTGAGGGGAGCGCTGGTTTCGTTGCCTGCGAGCGTGGCGGATTGACTTCCTGTAAGCTCACAAGAACAAGGGTCTTGCAAGATGCAACTGCCATCATCGGTCGCAGCACTCGGGTCATAGTTGCAAGCATTGGCATCCGTGCAACCGCAATTCGGACATGAATTTTCTGCGATGCTAAAATTGCCATTGGAAATGTCAAAGAATACGTGGTTGGTGCCTTTGATTTTGATGCGTGCTGAAGATGATAGGACATTGGGCAAAGTGACTTCCGCTGACCCATTGTTCGCAAGGTTTGTGGCAAGTGTGTAAGGCCATGTGAAACCGCCATTCGTTGAGAGAAAGACATCAACCGATGCGCAGTCTACACCCCCGGCATTCGTTCCAGCGACATCCCATGTGATGGTAGAAACATCCTGTGCATTCAGTGTCTCTCCTCCATTGGGCGAGTTTACAATAAACGGCCCCGCTGATCCATCTACACTCATGGTCAAAAGGTCATCTGCAAATCCTCCGCCGTTCAATTGGTTGTCTCGGACGGTGCACTTAAAGCTCAACTGCCGCGAGTAGGTCGGCAAATGCTCGCCAATGGTGGTCGTTCCATTCACAAGGTCGTTGATGCGGGGAAAGACGCGTGTTGGACTCGTTGTAGACGGCCAAGATCTGAAAATGGGCTGATTGCCTGAGGGATTTGTTAGGTTGTTGTCTCCAGAAGCGGTGGCAGGACCGAGGTCGTATTCTTCCCAATTGTAGGTAATTACGCCATCGTCATCGCTACCAGTAGCGGTCAATTCAAACGGTGTTGACGCGGGAATGACCAAGCCGTTGGTTCCGGCCTCCACGTTGGGGGGGGTATTGCTAGTCGTTGTTACAGCAGCGCATGAATTTCCATTCCCATTGACCGTAAAAGCGATCATTTCATTGCAACTGTGATTGTGGAAATGATCATCGGAATTGCTCTGGAGATTGGGAGAGCAAATTCCAGCATAACCCATTATCGTGCTGGCTGAACCCGGCTCATAAGCAGCTCCTGAAGACCGATTGCAACTGTTGTTTTGGGTATGATTTCCACCGAACTGATGCCCCATTTCGTGGCATACGTAGTCAATGTCAAAAGGGTCGCCCACGGGTGAGCCTTGCCCTGTGACACCGCCTGCTTTGCTGCTGCCGCAGGGCGACTGAAGATAAGCTACACCACCACCTCCAGTTGAAAATACGTGTCCAATGTCATAGTTCAATGATCCGATCACGCTGTTGCATGTGCTGATGTTCTGTCCCAACATGCTGCCTCCATTGTTGTTGCTGTACGGATCTGTTGATGCATTGAGAAAAACCAATTGATCATTGTTGTCCACGATGACCATTCGGACTGCGATATCACGTTCGAACACCCCGTTGACACGAACCATGGATGTATTCATAGCCGCGAGCACGCCACTGACCGTGCCGCCATGAAATTGAGCGTATTCGCCGGTGCAAGCCAATGCCAGTCTGTAAGTCCGCAATTCATCGCCATTTCCTGTCTCGAGTGGAAGGACGGGTGAAGGGAATTGCTGAGAACCCATAGGCATTGGCGTACGATCTAAGTTTTGGTCCGATGAAGATGTGGTGGGGACTTTTTCACCAACAGACAATGCGACGCAACCGTCCCATGCCTTTTGTGTTCCCTTGAAAAAAGCTTCTCGCGTGTAAATGATGTGTTTAACAGATGAGGGGTCGTCGCGCACCGGATCAATGAAAATGGTGCTGCTTTCATTGAAAATCATGGCATGGAGTCCGTTGGGACTGAGGTCAAAATGCGCCTGCAGAAGTTCATTTTCAATTCCCACTCCACGGTAAGAGCGGATGTTTGGGAAACGGTTTTGCAAACCTGCAGACATGACAGGTGCTTCGGTGACCTTGAAGGCAAATGATTCACCATTTGGCAGAGGAAGCGTGAGGATTGCTGGAGGCTGATTCGCAATGAGCTCTTCGGGCAAAGGCGCGTCCTTTAAAATAAGGTGCAAGGCCAATTTGTCCAGATCAATGGTCCGATAAGCCGCCACTTGAGTCATGGTTTTTTGTTCAGCAGAAAGTTCACTGTCAATCCAGAAAGAAGGCGATTGTGCTTTCGCAGATTCAGAGCAAATACTCAGGATGCATAGACAACCGATACATTGAATTGCACGAAGCGCATGGATAAAATGCAGTTTCATAATGGTGGCGAATTTGGTGAGAGGACCTTTCAATGTACATAAATATTCGATGGCATTGAATTGATTCTGATTGATTTGAATTGTTAGATTCTTCGTTTTCAGTGCATTTCTTCTGGTGGGATTGATTTAATTTCCACCCATGGAATCAATAAACCGAGGTTTTGGATTGTTACTGGGGTTGTTTGTGCTGCTGTTTTCTGTTTTGTTGTCGCCGCAGTTGAATCTAGCGTCTGCTCAAGGGAAGGAGGTGGATATGGAGGTCCTTGGTGCCGATTTAGAATTCCGATGCATCGGTCCATTTCGAGGAGGTAGATCGGCTGCAGTCACAGGAGTCCAGGGCAAACCCATGCTGTTTTACATGGGAGCTACAGGCGGAGGTGTTTGGAAAACTGAAAATGGCGGTTCCACCTGGAAAAACATTTCCGACGGTTATTTTGGTGGCTCGATCGGTGCGATTGCAGTGAGCTCTTCTCACCCCAACGTCCTCTATGTCGGCGGCGGCGAAGTCACTGTGCGGGGAAACGTATCTCCGGGAACGGGCATTTACAAATCCGTTGATGGTGGCAGGAGCTGGAGAAGCATGGGGCTGAAAAATTCCCGCCACATCCCCCGCATCCGCATTCACCCTTCAAACCCTGACATTGTCTACGCGGCCGTGCTCGGTGACTTGTTCAAGGATTCTGATGAACGTGGAGTTTTTAAATCAGAGGACGGCGGCGAAACTTGGAAGCGCATGTTGTTTGCGAACGAGCGAGCAGGTGCGGTGGATTTGATTTTGGACCCCGTCAATCCCGATGTGCTTTATGCGAGCACATGGAACGTGCGCAGAACTCCTTATGACTTTTCGTCGGGTGGTGCGGGATCTGCCTTGTGGAAATCAGAGGATGCCGGAAAATCTTGGACATCGCT
>CAJQMI010000137.1 GCA_905479395.1 uncultured Flavobacteriales bacterium | reverse complement strand
TGGTCGGATGTAAACGGTTTCGGTGTGCATATCCGTGCATCCAAAAGGTGAGACGCCAGCATACGTGATCGAGGCCCCCATGAGCCCGGTTCCGGTATTCTGATAAAAAACATTCGGTGTCTCTTCGGTGGAAGTAGCACCGTTGCCCAGGTTCCACTCGTGTGTTACAGATCCATTTACCAAAGGCAAGGTGAACTCCAATGGTGAACAAACAGAATCCGTTGGCAAGGCAAAGCTGAAATCAGGCTGTGGGTAAATTTGTACCGTTTGCAGTGTGGAATCGTGGCAGCCGTTTTCAGCAATGGCGATGAGCTCAAGGCTAGCATTCGAAATGAATTCCCCATCGTTTTCCAAGGCAATATTCCAGTCGTTTGATGAAGATGCCAGTGCACCATTCAACCACCATTCGAAATTGTTTGCGCCCAATGATGCATTTGCAATGACAGGGGTAAATGGAGCACAACCAGCGTCTGCGGCAATGCTAAATTCGGCCTGTGCTGACGGCAACACCTCAATTGAGATGAATTCGGTCGCAGTGCAACCTTGACTGGAAGTCACGGTGACCGAAAGTTCATGCGCGGGATTTTCATCCAATTCAGTTGACAAAACGTGGGTTATTTCTTCTCCTGTTGCCGTGTCCGTTCCCAAATTCCAGTCAAATGCGTTTGCAAATAAGCCATTTGCAGTCAGATTCACCTCCAAAGGAGAACACCCTGTTTCTACCGATGAAACGATTCCAACGGTGGGGTTTGGGTGAACAGAAACCAATTGTGAGGTAGAAGCTGAACACTCTGGAGTTGTTACGACCAATGAAACATTGTAGTCACCCGTGAACATGTAGTCGTTCGAAGGATTCGACTCAAAGCTTTCGTTGCCATCGCCAAATGTCCAATTCCATCCTGTGATGTCTGTGCTCCAGTGAGCAGTGGACTCGTCATTGAAAAGAGTTGGCTCACCCTGGCATACAGCGTCAAAATTAAAGCTCGCCGTTGGTTGAGGATGAACGATGATCATTTCTTGGGAAGAGGACATGCACCCATTCAATCCGGTCACAGTGACTGAAACTGGATTGTTTCCTACCGCATCAAAAGTCACCTCATCCAGGGTTGTTCCACTTGTGAACATCGGCTGGTCCGTGTTGTACGTCCAAACATAAATGAAAGAATTCGCGGCGCTTACTTCAGCAGAAAGCGTCACTTCACCACAACCTTCTGTTGCTGAAAAGCTAGTTTCGATGATCGGATTGCTCAATACTTCAACAACAATACTGGCAGTATCAGTGCAAGTCTCTTCCATACCTGGGATGGAGATGACGCTTTGCACCTCAAACTCACCAGCGTTCTGGAACGTAAAACTTACGTTGCCCGCTGAGGTTGGCAAAAAGAGGTCGTTTGCCCCAAAGTTCCAAGCGTAATCTACGCCGATTGCTTCTTGAGAGAACTGAATGGAACCACCTTGACAAACCTGAATATCGCTGCTTGTAAAGTTTCCTTCAGGCATGCCAATATTAAAGTGTCCAGTTAAGGCACAAGAGCCATCTGCTTCGGAAAGCGTAATGGTGTAATTGGATTCTGTTCCTTCATAGGAGTGCGTCAGAGGAACATCATCTGTGATGAAAGCCCCAATGGGCTGTGCGCTCGTTCCATCGCCCCAATCGATGACCAAGTCGGACCAATCCGATGCGGTTTCGATTTGAAGCTCGTTGGATCCCGAGCAGCTGTACCATGAAGGGTTTGCTGTGGCAATGCCATCAGAACCCAATACTGTCGCGCATTGCGCGAGGATTGTATGAGGCAACATAAGGCTGCCCAACAATGCGATAGATATGATTTTTAAGCGGATCATATCGCCTTTTACGGCATTAATCCGCGTAGGTTACGTTTCAGGTGTTCTCTGTGCGTCCATCATCCTTTGGACAATCGAAGACACAGCCGGACACAAGTGCGCATTTTGCTCTGTCAAATTCAAAATTCCTGCCATGTTTTTTCGATCTGTATGTGGATACTCGCGGCAAGCTTGTGGCCGAACATCGTAAATCGAACAAGCATTCGTGTCCGCCTCAAGGAAGGCGCAAGGCGCAGACTTCAGCACCCAATCACCTTCGTCGTCGCGTTTTAAATATTGCTGTGAAAACCGCGAGATTGACATCCGCTGTGCTTTCGCAATTCGTTGAATATCACGTTCCTTAAAGATGGGGCTAGTGGTTTTGCAGCAATGCCCACAAGCCAGGCAATCGACGGTTTCGAAGACCGCGTCATGGTTTTCTTGAAAGTCTTGATCCAGCGTCTTTGGAGGCTGCTTTTTCCAACGGATGAACTGCTTTTTGATCGCTTTTCGGTGCTTTGCAGACCACAGCAAGTGAAGCTTTAATTCAGGTTTCAATGGGGATCTTGGAATCTGGGGTCCGAAATGAAGGCCGTATCCGTAAGCGTATGCATGAAAGCAATCAAACGCTCTTTTTGCACATCGCTGAGCATCAAGCCTCCTGAATTGTATTTCATGAAAGGGTCGACTGTTGAAGAAGGCAAACCGCCAGAATCATAATGGTCAATGACGTCTTCCAATGTTTGGAATCGACCATCATGCATGTAAGGAGCAGTCAAAGCTACATTGCGCAAAGTCGGTGTTTTGAAGCGGCCGGAATCCAGCGTATTTCCGGTCACACCAGCAAGTCCTGGATCAGATGTAAAAGCGCTGTCCAGCCCATTGTTGCGAAAGAGGTAGTCGCTAAACTGCAACCCAGCCTCGCTGTGGCAATGAAAACAATCCCCTCCAAATTGTCCTCCTGGCGTGATCTCTGGATCTCCGCCCTCGCGAATGAACATTTCATATCCGGCAAACTCCATGTCCGTTAGGCTGGTTTCACCTCTCCTCCACTGATCGAATTTGGAGTCAGCAGATATCATTGTGCGCAGAAATTGTGCGATCGCTTTGGTGACCAATTCTGCCGAAACAACCGATGTCTCGAAAGCGTGTTCAAAGCGACTCGGGTAGTCAATGTTATTCTCTGCAGTGGGCATTTCTTGCAGTCTCTGGACTGCTTCATCCCACGGCAATGCCATTTCGTCTGGGTGCGAAACAGGCTCAAGAATTTGTTCCTCCAACGAAGTCCCACGACCATCCCAGAAATATGAGCTGGCCCAACCCAAGTTTACGATTGCCATTGCATTTCTCGTTCCTTGAGCTCCTGTGATTCCCGTGCTGTACACATTGGGTTCTGCAAATCCAGCGGAAGGCATGTGACAGGATCCACAACTCATGGACCCATCTGCTGAGAGCGACTTCTCCCAGAAAAGAAGCCGGCCCAATTCGATTCCTTCCTCCGTAAGAGGGTTGTCCGAAGGAATGTCCATGGGGGGAAAAAACGGAGGGATTTCCAGCGTGTAAGGAGTGGCTAACGTTTCGCATGGCGGATCGCAAGGATCAGGATTGCACCGCTCACACCCCGTCAAGCAAATAACGAGGAGCAGTCCCAAGGTGATATGCGAGTACCAAATGCCCATATTGATTCACTAATTCACAAAGGATTCAAGGTCCAAGCATCGTCCATCAAATCCATGAGTCGCGCGCCAAGGATTGTTCCTTGCGCATTGTGCGTGACCGGATCTTGAACAATGTCAACCGAGTCGTCCGGACCCGTCAAGGCTGCTGCAGCATTGAAACTCAAACTAAATGCCTGCACTTCTTGGCTTTCTACTGCAATCGCCTCCTCAAAATTAAAGGTGACTGAGCGGTAACTTTCATCTGTTCCACAATGGTAGGAGAGCGGCTCAAGCAATTGCGATCCTGTGGTTTCTGCGAATTTGCCTTCATACTTGACAAAAACATAGCCTGATGCCCAGGTCCAAAACATGCCGGCTGATCCAGGAACGCTGAGGGGATGGTCATTGGCATACGATGCGGGGTCAATGTCCGTATTGATTTCGGGCGGGAGGCCCATTCCGAATCGAAGTCCGTCATAGATGCCTATTTCCGCTGCTGCCGTGATTTTTTGCCCATGCACGCCAAAGTCAAGAAGGGCAACATCTTTTATTTCGACCCATTCACCGCGATCATTTCTCATTTCCACGGGTGCGAGGTACATCTGTAAATTATCGATGCGCAACGGATGGTCCAGATGGTCATTTTGCACGTCGCCAATTGCACAAGCATCGCCATTCCAAGTGAGGTTGAATTCCATGAGCACCGATCCCGGAATAACCTCCTCATCGTTCTTCTCGTCACAACCAGTGAAAACGAAGAGAGACAAGGCCAACAGAAGGACTGGATATCTCATGTGAAGGAAGTTACGTTTGTTTTTCATGTCGGGATGAGGTTTCTCAAAAATAAGACACCTAATTTGCTCAGAAGTTGCATTTTGTCACAAAACCCGGTAAAAAATGGCACAGAAAACCCGTGAAGGTCAGTTTTTCATTGTTCGAGCTTCCGCGGGTTCGGGAAAGACGTTTCGTTTGGTGCAGGATTACCTCATCTGCTGCCTGCGCCACGATGATGCGCATTACTTCCGAAGAATTTTGGCAATCACCTTCACGAACAAGGCTGCTCAAGAAATGAAAGACCGCATCATGCAAGATGTGGTCGAAGTGTCGATGGGAAAGGGAGCGATGTGGGAATCATTGATTGCTCCAGCCAAAAATGATGAAGAGGCTCCACGTTTGCTTTTGGCGCCAGATGAAATTCAAAAACGTGCGCGATTTTTATCGGAGGCGATGCTGCACCGGTATGAAGATTTTAGCGTGATGACGATTGATAGTTTTGTCAATCGTTTGGTGCGAAGCTTTTCACGGGATTTGAAATGGGATGAGGAATTTCAGATTGAACTGGACGAAGATTCCCTCGTTGAGGCGGCTGTAGTGCGGGTTATGGATCGTGTGGGCCGTCCAGGACAAGAAGCATTGACTCGATTGTTGGAAGGGTTCGTTCGCCAACAAGTCGAGGAGGAGCGCAACGCACAACTGAAGTCTCAACTGGTCAAGTTTGGCAAGCAGGTCACCAAGGAGAATATGCAGGGAGCGCTCACAGCGTTGGATCCCGAAATTTGGCATCCAGAGCGACTCGATGAATACCGCAAAGAGATTCGCAAGACGCTGAACACGCAGCGCAAAGAGCTCCATGAAAGGGCAGGAAAGGCAATCATCGACATTCGAAATCAAGGGTTGGAAAACGGAGATTTCTACTATGGAGATTTGCCGAAATGGTTGGCGAGGGTAGCGAAGGGTGCAGGACGAAAAGCACCGATGAGCAACCGCTTGACGGGCCAGTTTGAATTGGGAAGTTATTCGAAGAAAAATGCAGAGCCTGATGTGGTTCAGCGAATTGAGGCGATTCTTCCAAGCGTGAATCTAGCCATTGAAACATGGCAAGAGCTGTATGACGGTGAGACGGGTAAAAAGTTCAAGTTATTTGAACATCTTCAGGAACGGGTGAGCCTCATCGGTGTATTGCGGTTGATTCGAACTGAATTGGACGCAGTGCAGGATGAGCGGAATGTTCGGCTTTTGTCGACTTTGAATCGGGAAATAGCCACCATTGTTCGTGAGAATCCTGCAGCTTATATCTATGAGCGCATCGGCAACCGTTACAAACACATCTTCATTGATGAATTCCAGGACACCTCGATCACCCAATGGCACAACTTGGTTCAGCTGTTTGAGCACATTTTAGCAACGGGCAATATGGGCATGGTGGTTGGAGATGGTAAACAGGCCATTTACCGCTGGCGCAACGGCAATTATGAGCAACTCGAGGCGCTTCCTAAACTTATTGGCAATCCGGGTTCGGTTTTGGAGATGGCTGCAGCCACTTTGGACCGAACTGGAAAATCGGTCACATTGGGAAGGAATTTTCGATCAGGTACGGCGATCGTGGGCTGGAACAACCGATGGTTTGAACAGGTCCAGCGTTCATTGCCAGAGGGGTTGAAATCGGTCTACAATGGATTGAACCAGGAGGCCGCCAAATCATTTGAAGGTCAGGTTTTGGTTCGATCGTTGGTAGAAACTGATTCGGATGAACGAACGGCTCAGCGCCACCGTTGGGTCCTCGAAAGGATTCTTTCTCACACAGGAGGAACCTTGGTCGAATCAGATGGAAAACGCACGTTTGTGCCTTCTGCCAATCCGAATGCTTTTGGTCTCGCAGACATTGCAGTTTTGATGCGTCGAAACCGCGACGGAGCCTTGCTCGCTCAGTATTTACTCGATCACGGCGTGACTCCTTGGACGTCCGAAAGTCTGCACTTGGGCAGGCATCCGGCACCGCGTGGCGTGGTTGCTGCCATGCGCATTGTCATGGACCCTGATGATCCCAAGCACATCATCGAATTCACTCAATGCTTTTGCGCAATCCACAGGGAATTCAAGGAATCGGAAATTCTCCAAGCGCATCTTGGCGAGCGAACGTATCAAGATGACGAAGGCCATTCATTTGTGAAGCAAATCGTGAAGACGATGGAGTTGATGTCGGCCCTCGTACCAGACCTGAAGTTGCAGCAACACGCATCAGAGCCGCTGACGACCATTGTTGGTCATTGTTTTGAATCTTTGGGTTGGGGTCAGATGTTCCCTGCTTATGCTGAAGGGATGCTCGAGGCTGCCCAAGAATTGGGCGTGCAGCGCAACGGAACAGTCCGAACGTTTTTGGATTGGTGGGACCGAAAAGGAAAGCAACGCAGCATTCGGGTCAGTGGAGGCAACAGTGCGGTTCAAATCATGACACCGCACAAGGCCAAGGGCTTGGCTTTCCCTGTGGTGATTGCTCCCGTCATAGATTCAGACTTCACCAAGTTCAAGGATGAATTGCCCGTGTTGTTGGATGCCTCTGAATATGGTTTGCCAGCTGCTCTTTTGCGGGATTCAGATTTGAAGGACACCCCATTGAACGCAATTCGCGAGGAGGAGATCGGAAAAACGCAATTGGACGCTTTGAACATTGCTTATGTTGCCATGACCCGCGCCATTGAACGCCTCGACGTGCAGTTGGAATTCAAGTCTGAACCGGAAATGGATGCAGATGCCAAAGGGCTGTCGCATGCGCTTTGGAAGGCGTGGAAGGAAGCATTTCCCGAAGCATTTGTGGATGACTTGCATTCCATCCAAGGTCAATTGGATCGGAAGCCACAGGATGAGGATTCTGAAGCTGATGAACAGGTGACACATTTGAATCCAAAGCTTCTGCTTGGCCAATCTTATGAGCAATTGGTGGCAAGGCCCAAGGCCCATTGGTCGGAGCCCCTCCCAGAGGGTGAGATGAATCCCCGCGACTTCGGAAATGCTGTGCACGGTGTTCTGAGCGAGGTTGTGGTTCGAGAGGATTGGAAAGAAGTTCAGGCTCGTTTGCATCGAAACATCGCTCTTGCACCTGAGCACCGTTCAGTCATCCAGCGTTCGGTGGAAGCTATTTTACAGCATGACGAAATGAAGCATTTTTTCGAGGTGCCCAATGCTCAGGTATTCGCAGAACGTGCCATGCGTTTGCCGAATGGCAAAGTGGGTCGGCCTGATCGTGTGGTAAACTTGAACGGAGTCTGGCATGTGATCGACTACAAGACTGGCAAGCCAGAGGCAAAGCACGCTAAGCAGGTGAGGGAATACTGCGAAGCTTTGTCTGGAGATGGCATCGGAAAGTCGGTGCAAGGTTGGGTGTTTTATACCTCCGATATGCGCATTGAACGGGTAAAGGATTGATTCCATTTCGCTGAGGTTCTTCTTTTTAAGCCGCGGGATGTACATTGCCTTCATAGCTTAGACAAATGAAAAATTCGCCACTTTCAAATCAGCAAACTTCCGCTGCGCTGTTGACTTTTTTCAGCGTTGTATGTTTGTTTTCGCTCGATGCGGCGGCACAGACAGGAGCGAATGGAGGACCGATGTTTCAGAAGGGATTTCCGGTCCCGCAGACGCATGCGACCGCAGAAGGCATCATTCGCGCCGAGGCTTGCGCTCCGGCAACGGCACTGCGGGATTTGGAATGGAACAACGTCCGAGCACTGATCGAAAACGCGGGAGCTCTTTGGTACAATCGGGCGATTGACAAGGGAGCATTCATTGTTCCAAAGGAAGAAGGCGTTTCAGTTGTATACGGCGGCGCTCTCTGGCTCGGTGGAATTAGCCCCGACCAACAATTGAAACTTGCTGCCGTGCGATACCGCAACACCGGCAACGATTTCTGGCCCGGTCCGCTCACCAACGCAGGAGCCGCCGAAGTGGGGCCTGCTGTTTGCGAGGAATACGATCGCTTTGCCATTTCACAGCGTGCGGATGCCATGCGTCATCGCCAATACTTTGATTGTGCTGGAGATCCCGATTGTGATATGGAGGAGCAATTTCCGACGGGGTATAGCATTCCTTCCTATTTCTTCGAATACCCAGCTCACGGAAACGTGAGCCTCAATCAAGACTTTTATTTGGCGCCTTTCTATGATTACGATGGCAATGGATTTTATGATCCTTCTGCGGGAGACTATCCATGGTATGATTTTATTCAAGAGATTGATTGTGCTGAACGCCGCCGTCAAGACCCGGTTCCCTTGTACGGAGACCAAACGTATTACTGGATTTTCAACGACAAAGGAAACATTCATTCGGAGTCGCAAGGAGAGCCGATTGGAATGGAGATCCGAGCACAAGCCTTTGCATTCTCAACGAATGATGAGATAAATAACATGCAGTTTTACAACTACGTGTTGATCAACCAAGGCACGCAAACGCTCACGGAGACTTATTTCGCCCAATGGGTCGATTGCGATTTGGGGGGACACGTGGACGACTATGTCGGAGTGGATGTCAACCGTGGTTTGGGATACTCTTACAATGGTGATGCTTTTGATGAAGCCACGAGCTATTCCATTGGTTACGGTGAAAACCCTCCAGCGATGGGCGTGGACTTTTTCGAAGGGCCTTACCAAGACTCCGACTCAATCGACAATCCACTTACAACGAATTTCAGCGATGCCATCGACTCGCTCGGGATTCCATACCAAGGCATCGGCATTGGTTACGGGGATGACATCATCGATAACGAGCGTTACGGAATGCGAAAATTCATTTATTACAATTGGAATTTTGGCATCAATGGACAACCAACCCTCGCAGCTCAATACTACAATTATATGCGCGGTTTTTGGAAGAATGGGCAGCGCATGGCATACGGCGGAGACGGACTAACGGCCGCAACTGGAGCCGATTTGGAGATTCCTGCAGACTACATGTTTCCGGACGACACCGATCCTTATGCTTGGGGCACAAACGGGGTGGCTGTGGAGCCTTGGACAGAAGTCGGAGCAGGCAATCCGCCGGGTGACCGGTTGTTTTTGCAATCTGCAGGTCCGTTTACGCTGGAACCAGGTGATTACAACAACATCACAGTGGGAATGGTCTGGGCTCGAGCCACTGGAGGAGAACCTTTTGAAAGTGTGGAATTGCTTCGTTTGGCTGATGATAAAGCCCAGTCTCTTTTTGATAATTGCTTTGAGATCGTTTCCGGGCCTGATGCTCCAGATGTCACGATCCAGGAATTGGAGAATGAGCTCATCCTCTATCTGACCAATGAAAATCCACTTTCGAATAATTACGAAGAGGAATACAGTGCAAACGACCCCTCGATTCCAGCGGAGCTTGAGGATGGAACTGTATTGACGGAACAGCAGCGCAGCTATCTCTTTGAGGGCTATTTGGTCTATCAATTGCGGGACAATGCGGTAAGCCCTTCTGATCTTGGTGACATCGATGCGGCGAGACTCATCGCCCAATGTGACATTCAAAATGATGTGACTCAAGTCATCAATTATGAGTTTGATCCCACCATGGAATTGTCTGTTCCCATCCTCAAGGCGGACGGCCAAGATGAAGGCGTCTTCCACAGCTTGCGTGTGACCAACGATGCATTCGCTCAAGGCGACAACCGCATGGTGAACTTCAAGACCTACTACTTCATGGTTCTGGCATATGGCTACAACGATTACCGGCCATTCAATGCGTTGCTGGGAACCGGCCAAGACGTTCAGTTCAAGGCCTCACGTAAGGCGGCGGTTGGTTCGATTCGCTCGTATGCGGGTGTTCCTCACAATCCTGCCCCAGAGTCTGGTGGCACGGTTCAAAACTCGGAGTACGGCTC
>CAJQMI010000136.1 GCA_905479395.1 uncultured Flavobacteriales bacterium | reverse complement strand
GGATGTGAGCAGTGTGACGACTATGTACGGGATGTTCCAAGAGGCTTCTGAGTTTAGTCAGGACCTCAGTCAGTGGTGTGTGACTAATATTGGTAGTGAACCCGCAAATTTTGGCAATTCGGGTACCGATCCAGTTTGGGGGACGTGTCCTTTATAATAACTGCGGCGATCCTTACACCTACGAAGGCCACTCATATGCTACGGTTTTAATCGGAACTCAGTGCTGGTTTGCGGAGAACTTGCGCAGCGAGAATTACAACACCGAAGCCGCGATTGCAACGGGATTGGACGATGCGACTTGGTCGACGACTACGGATGGAGCGGTAACCGTTTACGATGAAGGAGGTGCGAATGCAGTGGCCAACCTTTCGACTTATGGCCGTTTGTACAACTGGTATGCAGTGAACACGGGCAATTTGTGTCCAACCGGTTGGCACGTGCCTACTGATGAGGAGTACACCACCTTGACTGATGGTCTTGGAGGTACATCAGTGGCAGGTGACCCAATGAAATCGTCAGCGTCAGACTCACCTGCTTGGAACGGCACGAATACAAGCGGTTTTTCAGGTTTGGCTGGTGGCATCCGGGACTACGATGGGGACTTCTTAGTTGAAGGCTTCGGCGGTTATTTCTGGTCGGCTTCGGCGATCGGTACAAACGCTTGATTCCATACCTGGATTTCCCTGAAGCCTTCATTTTCAATTTGAGGGTCTCAAAGTGTGGCGGTGTTTTGTCGGGTTTGGAAATGGCCCGTTCGTGCCGAAAATCAGGACTGCCCGTAGTGGTTGGCGCTCAGGTCGGTGAGACGAGTATTTTGACACGAGCTGCTCTGCCCATTGCGCAATTTCTTGGAGCAGCGTGCAGGGCCCAAGAAGGTGCGTATGGATTGCATTTGCTGCAGCGTGATGTCGTTAGCCATTCGATGCAATTTGGGCGAGGAGGGCGTCTCCTGCCCCCACCTATATTTCACGGTTTCGGTTGGGGATTGGATTGCAATCTGAATGGATTGGACGAACCGCGTGCCTGATGAATCACAGTGAAGGTTGCGTTAGAAAAACGCAAGATATCCGCACATAATAGCAATGAAACCAATTGCAATTCGCGTAGTTGGTGAAGACATGAAATCCTGGAAGTGTGCTTTTCGGGCTTGCTTTTTCTCGGCTCGAATGCGTTGCTTTTTCGCCTGTTCCCTCTGCATCTTCTCCAGACGAGCGCGTTGAAGGTTCTCATTTTGCACTGACTGAGCCGACCGGCTCGCATTGGCACCTGTTTTTCCTTGGATTAAAGAGCTGAAACGATTTTTTCTAGCGCTGAATTTGTTGCTCGATGGAAAAAAAGTACGGTTCCCAAGTTTGCTTGCTTTTCGGATAGTCCAATCATTTTTGGATGCAAAAGCCCATGCTAAATTTCGGTATGCGATGAAGCCGAAGGCAAGACCAACAAGGATGTAGCCACCACCCACGGCAAAACCAAGGCCGCCAAGGTTTATCCAAATGAGACTCATATAGAATTTCCAAAACCTACCAAACCAATAGCTTTTGGAATCAGCCGTTGCACCCAATTCAAGGGCGGACGCGGAAAAAACGAACGGATTACTTTTTTGGATTTTCGGTGCTAAGTGTGGCTTTTGTGCAATCTCGATGGGCACAGAATAGGTCATTAAAGATTTGAGGGGAACAAAAGGATCTGCGCGATTGATCTGCGCAATTTTCTCCGAATCTTTTGAGGGGCGCAGCGCTCCTGCTTTTAAATCAATTTCAGCCAATTCAGACGTGATTGTCTGTGGAGCATTTTGCCGCAATTCAAAGTGCCAACCTCGCATGATGCTCCGCTTTTGCGTCATGCATCCGGTAAGTGCAATGCTGAGGGCAAGAAGCAGGCTGAGATAGGTGCGTTTCATGGCGTGAAGTAAAGGGCGTTCAGTGAAGATAAGAAGTCCCTCTCAGATTTCGGTTTTCCATCAAAAATCCCGGCACCCTCTTTGCGCCACAAGCTCAATCGATGATTTCGACGGAAAAGGTGTCCCCTTGTTTAATGGCTGTCACCACCTCGATTCCCTCGGTGACTTTTCCGAAACACGTGTGCTGACGATCCAAATGTGCTGTGGCTTCTCGGCTATGAACCAAAAAGAACTGTGAGCCGCCGGTATTGCGACCGGCATGAGCCATGGATAGAACGCCGAGATCATGGTGTTGATTTTCACCGTCTAATTCGCAGTCAATGGAATATCCTGGTCCACCGTTTCCAATTCCATTGGGACATCCGCCTTGCGCAACGAAACCCGGAATGACTCTGTGAAATTTCAATCCATTGTAAAACCCATCATTGGCGAGTTTGACAAAATTAGCAACCGTTTTGGGAGCATCTTTTTCGAAGAGATCAACGGTCATGGTTCCTTTGTCGGAGGTTATTTTTGCTTGCATAAGTCAAGTTTTTGGTGCTTTCGAGAAGCACGGTGATGGAGGGCAAATTGCGAATAAAAAAGCCTCCAACGTGGGAGGCTTTTTTTTTGTGAGCGAGAAACGAGATTCGAACTCGCGACCCCAACCTTGGCAAGGTTGTGCTCTACCACTGAGCTATTCTCGCTTTTCCATTCCAGCGCTTCCGCCGTGAAGTGGACGGCAAAAATACGGAACTCATGCGCATGGGCAAAGCATTCGCTCAAAAATTTCTTTATCTGCGTTTTCATGGACGAAATTTGCGCCATGAATTACCTCGCACATTTGGTTTTGGGTGGATCGGATTCCGATGTGCGGTTGGGGAATTTTATCGGGGATTCGGTCAAGGGAAATAAACTGAATGATTATCCGGAGTCCGTGGCAGCAGGCATTCGTTTTCACCGCTGGGTCGATCACTTTGCAGATGGCCATCCGACTGCGTCTCATGCTCGAGCTGCATTGCGCCATCGATTGGGGCGTCTTGCTCCAGTGGGCGTTGATTTGCTTTATGACCATTTCTTAGCGAAGCATTTTAGTTTTTGCTGCCCTGATTTGGGGGAGTTAGATTCCTATGCAAAGTTCGTCTTGGAGGACTTGGCAACACGAAAAATGGAAATGCCACAGCGCAGTCAGCGATTTTTCGAAGGCATGCGCCAATACAATTGGCTGATGGGATATGCGACTGAATTAGAAATGCAGGAGGTATGTCTAGCCATGGACCAGCGCATTGCAAAGAGGCTCGGAGTGCCATCCAATTTGGGGGAGCTTTTTATCGCAGCGGAAGAATTTGGTTGGTCCGAACTTGAGGATGAGTTTTTCTTGTTTTGGCAGGAGTTTCGACACAAAGCTGTCCTTGCTCTGGACCATCCTCATAGCTCACTTTCATTGAATGCATCAGCCGCTGAGAAATGACGGGCTTTCCTTACCTTCGCAGGTATGGTAGAGATGACCTATAACAGCACACGAAACGATTTGGCCATTCCGGAGTATGGAAGAACCATCCAGGAAATGGTGGACCATTTGAAATCCCTAGCCGACAAGGATGAACGCAACAAATGCGCGAATGCAATTGTGAGCATCATGGGGTCCGTGGTTCCGCAAGAGGGCGATAAAGAGGAAGTGCAGAAGAAGCTTTGGGGTCAGCTCTTTTTAATGGCCAATTACGATTTGGACGTGGACTGTCCTGGCGAAACGCCTACCCGAGAGAGCCGAACTGAGCCCCCCGCTCGCCTCGACTATCCGAATGCGCAATCGCGATTGGGGCATTATGGGCAACTGACGCGTGACTTGATTGAAAAAGCCAAGACGTATGAGGAGGGCGACGAAAAAGCTGCGTTGGTTATGACCATCGCAAATTTGATGAAGCGTCATTACCTCACTTGGAACCGAGGAACAGTAGAGAATACGCTGATTTCGGAGCAACTCAAGGAAATGAGCGAGGGAGCGTTGAGCTTGCCGGATGATGCCGAACTCGTGAGTTCTGCTGAAGTTTTGAAAAGCAAGCGCAAAACAAGTGATGCGATGGACCGCTGGCGCGGCAAGAAAAAGCGTCGTTGATTCATTCGTTCGAGGCATTTCCTTCAAAGTTTCCCTGTCGAAAAGTTTTCGGAGTGCATCTGCTTCGCTGCATTCTCCTGCGTTTCTTGTCGAGGTCGAAAGTTTGGAATCAACGCTATTCTAGGAGCTATTTGCAGAGCATCAAAGCTTGCATAGCATCCACGCTTCGACACAAACACTAAACGATCGGACCATGTCCAGTTTTATCATAGAAGGCGGACATCAATTGTCCGGAGAGGTAGTTCCACAAGGTGCCAAAAATGAAGCGCTGCAAATTTTGTGTGCCGTTTTGCTCACGCCAGAACCGGTTACCATCTCCAATTTGCCAGACATCATCGATGTCAACAAACTCATCGATTTATTGGCTGGAATGGGAGTGAAGACTCAGCGCAAAGGACCAGGTTCTTTTCGTTTCCAAGCAGATGACGTCAATTTAAATTATTTCAAGACGGAGGAGTTTCGCCAAAAAGGTGGCGCGCTTCGAGGATCGACAATGATTTTGGGTCCGCTACTCGCGCGATTCGGAACAGCAGCGCTGCCAAAACCGGGCGGTGATAAGATTGGCAGAAGACGAATGGACACGCACTTCATCGGATTCGAGTCGTTGGGTGCGACGTTTCATTATGATTCGAAATCTGCGTTTTTTGAGGCACGTGCCGAAAATGGGTTGAAGGGCACGCACATGCTTTTGGATGAAGCCTCTGTCACCGGCACAGCGAACATTGTAATGGCCGCTTGTTTGGCTGAGGGCAGAACCACCATTTACAATGCAGCATGCGAGCCTTACCTCCAGCAATTGTGCAAGATGATCAACCGCATGGGCGGCAAAATCACGGGCATCGGATCGAATCTTTTGGAAATTGAAGGAGTGGAAACGTTGGGGGGAACGGAGCACCGTTGCCTCCCTGACATGATTGAAATTGGCAGTTTCATTGGCCTCGCGGCGATGACAAAAAGTGAGATTACAATCAAAGACGTCGCGTATGATGAACTTGGAGTGATCCCAAGGGTATTTCGGAAGCTTGGGATTCAACTTGAGCGACGTGGCGACGATTTATTCGTGCCTGCTCAGGAGTCATATGCCATCGAAACGTTCATTGATGGTTCCATTTTAACCGTCTCAGATGCTCCATGGCCTGGTTTTACTCCAGATTTGTTGTCCATTGTATTGGTCACAGCCACGCAGGCGAGAGGCAGCGTCTTGGTTCACCAAAAAATGTTTGAAAGCCGCCTGTTTTTTACGGACAAACTCATTGACATGGGAGCGCAAATTATTTTGTGTGATCCGCATCGTGCAACGGTGATTGGCATGGATAGGCAGAGCCCGTTGCGCGGCGTGACGATGACTTCACCCGATATCCGGGCTGGTGTATCGTTGCTCATTGCGGCCCTTTCTGCAGAGGGGCAATCAGTGATTCATAACATCGGTCAAATCGATCGAGGTTACCAGGACATTGAAGGGAGATTGAAGGCCTTGGGAGCTCGCATCGAACGGGTTGATTGATGTTGTAAATTGGGGCATGATTTTGAAGACAACCATCGGTGCAACTTTGATTGCATCTGCTGCTTTTTTTTCCCTCCAGTCGACTTCCGAGAACGAGGCAATAACCGAAGTTTCACACGATAATCTCAGGGCTTCGTCATCTATTGAGGTGGGGGGTGAAGTCACAGAATTGCGCATTGGCACAGCCGTGGGAGATTTGGCGCCAGAAATTGCAATGAACAATACGAAGGGAAAGCCGATGAAACTCAGTGATCTCCGCGGTCAATTGGTGCTCATTGATTTTTGGGCGTCGTGGTGCGGCCCGTGTCGTCGGGAAAACCCCAATGTCGTCAACGCATATAAGAAGTACAAAAAAGCCAAATTCAAGAGTGCAGAGGGCTTTGAAGTATACAGTGTTTCCTTGGATAGCGATGTTGCACGATGGGAGGCCGCCATCAAAAAGGACAAGCTTGAATGGAAGTGGCACGTATCAGATTTGAAACGTTGGAACAGTGAGGCAGCAGCTGTTTATGGGGTAAATTCCATCCCCATGAGTTTTTTGATTGATGAGAATGGCGTGATCCTCGCCAAGAATTTGCGTGGATTCGAATTGCACCGTCAAATCGATCAGCACGTTGCTTCCTTCTAAGTCTTTCTAGGCCAGAAAATCAAACGGTGTGCAAGCGAAGCCTGACATCATGTCGGTTTCTTTGGCTTTGGCATTCGTTTTGTCCTTAGGAAGGAAATTCACGCATTGAATCACATGGAAACAAATCAGGCGGCAGCGGAGGAAACCGCAGCGAACACTCCGGAATCAGGAGGAGTGGACTCTTCGACTCAAGAAGATTCACAAGCAAATGCTGAACCCGGCAACGGGCAGGAGGAGGGAAAAGAAAATGAAGTGCACGGCAAGGATGACACTTCATCCGAATCTGACAGTGCAGAACAGACGGATTGGCAGGAACGCTATTTGCGGTTGTATGCTGAATTTGACAATTTTAGAAAGCGTACCATGCGCGAACGCGTGGACTTGATTCGCAATGCATCTCGGGATTCCTTGGACAAAATGCTTCCGATTTTGGATGACTTTGCGAGAGCAGAAATGGCTTCCAAGGATGTTGCTGACGCGGATGCGTTGAAGGAAGGTCAGGCCCTCATTTATGCCAAGTTCAAACAGATCATGGAGGCGCAGGGTGTTCAAGAAATTGAGGTCAATCCCGGCGACACCTTTGATGTGGACTTGCATGAGGCCATTACACGCATTCCTTCGCCAGAGCATCAAGGCAAGGTGGTTGATGCAGTTGAGGCAGGCTACAAATTGAACGATACGGTCATCCGATACGCCAAAGTGGTCGTCGGAGAATAAGGGAATGAAATCATGGCGAAGCGCGACTATTACGAAATTCTAGGAGTGGACCGAAAGGCGTCGGGGTCCGACGTCAAAAGGGCCTACCGCAAATTGGCTCTAAAGTATCATCCGGATAAGAATCCGGACGATTCCGCAGCGGAAGAGAAGTTCAAAGAAGCAGCGGAAGCCTATGAAGTGCTCCAAGATGATCAAAAACGTGCGCAATATGACCGCTTTGGACACGATGGATTACGAGGAGGCGGAGGCCCTGGAGGCCAAGGGTTCGGAGGCATGAACATGGAAGATATCTTCAGCCAGTTTGGAGATATTTTTGGAGGTGGTTTTGGTGGCGGTCAGGCAGGTGGCGGTCGCCGTCGACGAATGAAGGGCTCAAACCTGCGAATTAAAGTGAAACTCACGCTGGAAGAAATTGCCAATGGCGTGGAGAAAAAAGTCAAAGTATTCAAGCAAGTCCAAGCGGATGGAGCGGAATACAGTGACTGCCAAACGTGCCAAGGCACAGGTCAGGTCCGACGGGTTCAAAACACCATTTTGGGGCAAATGCAAACAGCGTCCACTTGCCCACAATGCCAAGGAAGCGGTCAGTCGGTTAAGAATCGACCGTCCGGATCCGATGAGTGGGGCATGGTTCGCAAGGAGGCTGTTGTGAGCATTGACATTCCGGGAGGGGTCGAGGACGGAATGCAACTGAGTGTTCGAGGAGAAGGCAATGGAGCGCCAATGGGTGGTGTGCCCGGTGATCTGCTCGTGGTCATCGAGGCCATTCCGCATGACTCGTTCCAACGCAATGGTAAAAACTTGCACCATGACCTGTACATACCATTTACAGATGCTGCTTTGGGTGCTCAAGCGGAAGTTCCGCTGCTGGGCAGCCGTGCTAAGATTACCATTGAACCTGGCACGCAGAGCGGACGAATCGTTCGTTTACGAGGCAAGGGGCTTCCATCGGTCGACAGTTATGGTCAGGGAGATTTGCTGATCAACATCAATGTTTGGACACCGAAAACACTTTCGAAAGAAGAACGTGAATTGTTAGAACAGCTCCGCGATTCAGAGAATTTCAATCCCGATGCGGATCACCAAGAACGCGGCTTTTTTGACAAAGTACGCGATATGTTTACTTGACCATTAACTTCGTAAAATGGACAAAGAAGCTGCTCTGGAAATTGATCACGTGTCAAAATCATACGGAACGCAAAAGGCTTTGAGCTCTGTGCAGTTTCGCGTGCCAAAGGGAAAGGTTTTTGGATTGCTCGGCCCCAATGGTGCAGGCAAAACAACCCTGTTGCGCATGCTCAATGGAATCACTGAGCCTGACTCGGGCACCATTTCGTTTTTTGGTCAACCCTTGTCTCGGCATCATTTGCCGCGCATTGGATACTTGCCTGAAGAACGCGGATTGTACAAGACGATGCGAGTGGGTGAGCAAGCGTTATACTTTGCTCAATTGCGTGGCATGGAAAAAGCAGATGCACGAGCCAAACTCATGCATTGGTTCGAGAAGCTCGAGGTGGACGGATGGTGGAACAAGGAGGTGAGCGAGGTGAGCAAGGGGATGGCGCAGAAAATCCAATTCATTCTTTCCATCTTGCACGAGCCAGATTTACTCATCCTGGATGAGCCATTGAGTGGCTTTGACCCAATCAATGCGCAGCGCGTTCGGAACACCATTCAAGAGCTGAGTGAAAAAGGAGAGACCACCATTTTGCTTTCCACTCATGACATGGGAAGTGTTGAAGAGATGTGTGATGAAGTGGCGTTGTTGCATCATGGAAATTTGATTTTGCAAGGGCCTGTTCAGGATTTGCGAGACAATGCGCGTGACGGCCAGATTCAAGTGACATTCCAGGGCACGGTCATGGAGTTTACTGTGGCAATAGGTGCTAGTGCAGAATTGTTAAACGTTGTTTCTGACGCTCCCCGCGTTGGAGAGCATACAGCTATGTTGCGGCTGTCGCCAGGGACTGAGCATTCTGGCTGGATTCATTGGATTTCTGGGGAAATAAAAATAACTTCCTGCAGTGAATGGCAACCCAGCATGCGCGATGTGTTCATGCATGCAGTGGAACACACTTCACACTCAGATTCATGAAAACGTTGAAGCATATCATTTACCGTGAATGGATTACGCGGGTTCGGCGCAAGGCTTTTTTATTGGGGACCTTGGTAGCTCCGCTGCTGATTGCATTGGGCATTGGAGTGAACATTTGGCTTGAATCTAGCACAGAAGAGGAAGTCAAGGTGCTTGTAGTGGATGAGTCAGGACTGATTTCTAGATTTGAAGATCGCCTTGACACTTGGGTTCCGACATGTCCCGATTGTTTTCCGGAGCGATCAACAGTGACCTATCGCTTTGCTCCAGAATCGTTGAGTGACGACGACTTTTTGACATCGGATTTTGATTTGATGGTTTTTTTCGATGACGGGATTTTGCAGCATTCAAGTGCAAGTTACTTTTATGAAAAAGCACCAGCGATGGGTACGACACGTGCCATTTCGAATGATCTCGCATCGGCGATTGAACGCTTCAAAGTGAAGCGCGATTTGGAACTTGATTATGCGGCCTACAAACGATTGAAAACTTCTATACGATTGGTCGGTGAGGATGTGGTCACCAAAGACAGAAATGCAACAGGACGGGCTTTAATTGGTTTCGTTTTTAGCTTATTGCTCTTCCTGCAAATCATGGTCTTTGGGATGCATGTTATGCGCGGAGTGATTGAGGAAAAGGCGAATCGGATTGTAGAAGTTGTCATTAGTGTCGTGACGCCCCTGCAGCTGATGACAGGCAAGATTATCGGTATAGGTCTGGTCGGACTGACTCAATTTGCGCTTTTGTTTGGCCTGAGTTGGTTGGTTTATGTGGTTGGAGGGCAGTGGTTGGAAGCGAACGAGTTGCTCAAGACTTCCGCGGATTCTGCTGTTTCG
>CAJQMI010000135.1 GCA_905479395.1 uncultured Flavobacteriales bacterium | reverse complement strand
CACCGTAGAAATCATTGCCGTAGGCCCATCAACTAAAACGGGAGCAGCGTCGCAAGGCACATCATTTTCTACGAGCAAACTCTGCCCTGCTGTGAATGTCCAAACATTGCCTGCGCCCGTTCCATTGAAGATACCAGAGAGTATTCCGTTCATGAGCAAGTCAAATCGAGAACCTCCATCGCCGTAGCTATCCACATGAATCAAATCATATGCCTGCCCAGAAGTCGCACAGAATGGACCTTCTACGTAAATCGAATTGTTGCCATATGTCGTTCCTCCAGATCCATCAGCACCCGCACCATCGCAGCCCACATCCACGGAATTTCCACCGCTGGCTAAAAATTCAACACTGCCACAGCCCAACCCCGTTGGAGTTAGCTCCCAATACATTTCGTAACCCCAAGCATCCGTATCAATCACAAATTCAATGGGAGTTTGTCCTTCATCACATTGCGATAAAAGACTTTTTGACGAAGTCACCGCTGCGATCAGAACAATCGCAAATAATATTGATTTCAATTTCATTTTTCGAATATACTTCAATTGGAAACAGTGGCAATAGCACTTACTTTTGACGCCGCAATGCTTGTCCTCTTGTCTCCATCCAAAACCATGGCATCTGATGCTCCTTCTGTTCAGTTTGAACCGAGCCAGCCTGTGTTTTTGCAAAGGGCTGAATTGCTGATGTCAATCTTGAAGAAAATGGGGATTGGTGAAATTGAAGCATTGATGAAAGTAAGCCGATCCATCGCAGAAGATGTGCAGGAACGGTGCTCAAAATGGTCCGTTCCATTCACGGAGGAGAATGCAATGCCTGCTGCATATGGATTCAAAGGCGCGGTTTACACCGGGCTTGACACGCGATCTTGGACCACAGATGACATGGAATTCGCTCAAGGCCATCTTCGTATTTTGAGTGGCCTTTATGGACTTCTTGGCCCAAAAGATTACATGCAACCATACCGCCTTGAAATGGGTCTGAAATGGCCCAATACATCGGAAAACAAGAATCTGTATTCCTTTTGGGGAAGCGAATTGCAGTTGCAAATTGATGAGCAGGCTCAAGGGCTTGTTGTTGACCTTGCGAGTCAAGAGTACAGCAAAGCTGCCCAGTTAAAATCAATCAATCAGCGTGTCATCACACCTGTTTTTAAAGATTTGGTCAAAGGAGAGTACAAGGCGCTTATGGCTTATGCCAAGCAAGCGAGGGGCGCCATGGCGAAATTCATCATCCAAAACCAAATCATCAATCCTGAAGAGATGAAAGGGTTTGATGGAATGGGCTACCAATGGGACGCTTTGTTATCTGAAGGAGATACCTGGCTATTTACACGAGACAAAAATTCAATCGCATCATGAAGTTATTACCAATCATAAGCCAACGGCTCAAAAAAGCCTTTGGAATCATCATCATCACAATGCTTGTCACCAATGCACAAGCTCAAAATCCAACTCCATCTATGGAAGAAATTAGTTACGCGCTTGGCGTGTTATTCGCAAAAAACCTTCAAGACCAGGGGCTTGAATCCATTTCCACAACCGAAATGGCTGAGGGACTCGCGAATCAAATGAAAGGTGAAGCTCGACTTACGCCAGAACAAGCCAACGAAATGGTTGGCGAATTCATGCAAGCCAAACAAGTGGAAGCCTCTGCCGGATACGACGCAGAATGCAAGGCATTCCTTGGCGAAAATGCAAAGAAAGATGGCATCCAAACCACAGCATCAGGACTGCAATACATCCATGAAACTGTTGGAGAAGGTGACTCACCGACAGCTGCTTCTACGGTGACAGTTCACTACCGAGGCACTTTGATTGATGGGACAGAGTTCGATTCATCCTACTCACGAGGAGAACCGATTTCCTTCCCATTGGGGAATGTGATTCCAGGATGGACCGAAGGTCTTCAGCTGATGAAGCCTGGAGGAAAAACGATGTTCTACATCCCGCAAAATTTGGCGTATGGTGCAAATCCGAATCCCAACGGGCCTATCCCACCGTTAGCTGCTCTCATTTTTGAAGTGGAGTTGATCTCCGTCCAATAAGAAGCAAAACGACTCACATCAAAAACCTCAGAGCTGTGCTCTGGGGTTTTTTCTTGCTTTTACTTTTTTCAAATGCAATTGATCGGATTGGTCCAAACGTCTGGCTGAGTTTCGTCTCCTGTTCATTAGTTTGCATGTTATGAATGCACTCATCACCAATGATGCCACCGTACTGGGGCTTCTCATCGCTACATTAGCACTTGTTTTTCATTGCAGCTCGCTTCCTCGATTCAAAGGGTTTTTCAAAATTATCCCTTCACTTCTTCTGTGCTACTTTCTTCCTGCGGCCTATAATTCGCTTGGCCTTGTAGATGGTGAAGCGTCCAATTTGTATTTCGTCGCATCGCGGTACTTGCTGCCAGCGAGTTTGGTTTTGCTCTGTTTGAGCATTGACCTCAAGGGCATTTGGAACTTGGGACCAAAGGCACTCATCATGTTCTTCACGGCAACCATTGGCATCGTGATCGGCGGTCCAATCGCCCTATGGGCCGTCAGTTTCATTGAGCCTGGTGTACTCGGGGGAGATTCACCAGAAGCATTCTGGCGTGGATTGTCCACTGTCGCTGGGAGCTGGATTGGCGGTGGAGCCAATCAGGCTGCATTGAAAGAGATATCGCAAACGCTAGACGATCAATTCAGCGCGATGCTCATCGTCGATGTATTCGTGGCTAATCTTTGGATGCCTTTCCTTTTGGTAGGTGCAGGGATGAGCGCTGTATTGGACCGCAAACTCAAGGCCGATTCCTCCGCTGTGGATGCGTTAAAAGAAAAGGTGGAGAAATTCCAACTGGGAATTGCCCGCATCCCAACATTTCAAGACCTCATGATCATTGGAGGCATTGCATTCGGTGCAGTCGCTGTGGCTCACGTATCCGCAGATGGCTTGGGACCTGCGTTCAAATCGTGGTTCAGTTCTATCCTCTCTTCGAATCCTAGTAGCTTTGTTCAATACCTCAGCAGCTTGGAACAAGGGTTCTTTTGGCTTGTGGTAGCTGCAACTGCAATTGGCATCGGACTTAGCTTTACCAAGCTTCGAAATTATGAAGGTGCGGGAGCCAGCAAAGTGGGCAGTGCCTTTCTCTATATCCTGGTCGCCACAATTGGCATGAAAATGGACGTGGTTGAATTGTATCACAACTGGGATTTGTACTGGTCGGTCATCCTCATCGGTCTGTTGTGGATGGGCATTCACATCATTACACTTCTGACCGTTGCCAAAATCATCAAAGCACCGTTTTTCTATGTCGCAGTCGGCTCACAAGCCAATGTCGGCGGAGCTGCCTCTGCTCCCATCGTCGCGAGTGCATTTTCTCCTGCTCTCGCTCCTGTTGGGGTGTTGCTCGCAGTTCTTGGTTATGCCGTCGGCACAGTTGGTGCAATCGTTTGCATGGAATTGATGCACGCAGTGTCCATGTAATCAAGACACGCGAATCCTCATCCGAGGAAATGCCCCATTATCGCTCGCTTAACTTCAAGATAATCGGCATTTTCAGGTTGGGCTTCAATGACCAGTGGGACCCGAGCATGGACTTCAATTCCAAGCTCTTTGAGCGACTCCACTTTCAGTGGATTATTGGTCATTAGCCGAATCGATGAAACATTTAGGTCCCTTAAAATCAGTGCGGCGACCTCGTAAGAACGAGCATCTGATTGGTGTCCGAGGGCCTCATTGGCCTTGATCGTATCTAAACCTTCATCTTGAAGGTTGTAAGCCTTGAGTTTCTCGACCAATCCGATGCCTCTTCCCTCCTGCCTCAAATAGATCAGAACACCTCCTTCTTTTCCAATTTGTTCGAGCGATTGATCCAACTGCTCTCCACAGTCACAGCGTGATGAATGGAAAAGATCACCCGTCATGCATTCGCTATGAATACGGACCAAAGGTACTTTGCCTTTTGCAGACGACGCATGCAGGGCTACATGAGGAAATAAATCCTGGTCCTCACCGTAAGCTGACATGGTAAAGATCCCCATCGATGTGGGCAGTCGAGATGATACAAGTTTTCTCACAGGCCAAAGATAAATCATGCTTTCGCTGCAGTGATTCAGCGAAGTGAAGAAATGTGAAGATGAGCACGTTCCAAAAATAAAATGGCCGATTCCCATGAAGGAACCGGCCATTTTTAAAAGTATTCTTTTATTTGACTTATTCGCCACACATTGTTCCAAAAACAGAGAGGAACGTCAACAGGTCTGGTGTTGCAACCAGTCCGTCACCGTCCAAATCACCTGGGCAAGCGTCCGTTGCAAATTCACATGATCCATTATCAGTGTTTGCAGCAGCATCGTAGTTGTCTGCTGCTTCATAGATGCAACCATACGCTACAGGTGTGGCGCATGACCCGTCGTCTTCATTCGCTGCCAAAGCAAACTCTGCATATGCAGGGTCGGTGCAGCCGAGAATTGGGCAATTCGCTTCACAGCTGCCTGCACACAATTCAATTGTAAGACCCTCTGACGCAGTAGCGCCGTAATTTCCACCACCCTCTCCAATTGGAGCATCAGGGTTGGATGAACATTCAGCTGGAGCATTGATTACTTGTCCCCATCCTGACCAGCCATCGGCTTCACCGGTAGCAGCGATGACGTATTCAAAGGAAGTTCCTTCCTCTAAGCTTAAAGAACCTTCGAAACGTCCATTGTTCCAATTGTATGCCAATTCTACTCCCCATGCACCCCAGCCATTCCAAGAACCGTTGATAACAACTGCAGCATAGTCCATGTCCAATAAGTACGCATAGTTCGTCATGTCAATGGAGAATAAAACATCGACCATGACCGGAGGAGCAGAACAAGATCCGTCGGTTGTGCACTCACCAAAGCAAGTGTTCACCGCATGATCTTCCGTGATGTTGGAAAGCAGTCGATCGTTCCAAGTACCATCTGCACAGTCTTGGCCTGAGATGTCTTCTTTGCAACTCCAATCTCCGCAAGCACCATTCGTAAACGTATAGTTTCCATTGTAAGGTGTAGTCAACTCTAACGTGATGGAGTAAACTCCATCGCCGTCTTCGTCTGTCATTTGGTTATCCCCAGGATTACCGAAGTCAACACCACCTGCAAGGAAAACACCGTCAGGTGATACCTCCTCGTTCTCCATGTTCACATTCCACGTAACCATGGCTGTGCCAGAGGTGGCGCAAGATTCGCTGCATTGTCCGTAACAAAAGGTTACCGAAGTGTCTTCGTTGATGTCCGAGAGCAGACGATCATTCCAAGTACCATCAGCACACTCCAAGCCTGCAAGGTTCTCCTTACAAGAGAAGTCACCGCAGGCACCATTTGCGAAAATGTAGTTTCCAGTGAAAGGCACTGGCAAATCAATTGCAATCGTGTAAACATCGTCACCGTCCTCATCTGTCATTTGATATGTTCCTGGTGCTCCAAAGAAATCACCTCCAGCGACATAAACTCCACTTTCTGCAACTTCTTCGTTTGACATGTTTACATTGAATGTGACCGTTGCATAGCTTTGTTCGTCACCTGTGCAAGCATCACAAGAATCATAGCAAACTACTCCGAGCTCCACATCAGAATCACCCAAAGTCAAAGAACGGTTCGTAAAGCCATCAACTGTGCTTGTGCAAGCTTCTCCACCTGCAAATTCTTCCTGAGAAGACCAACCGTCCAAAGTAAATTTGTACTCATAAGTGGCGTTGGAGGTCAAATCAATCGATAGTTGATACACGTTGTCGCCGTCGTCGTCAGTCATTTCAGCACATCCGCCGCACCAGCCATTGAAACTTCCATTGAGATTTACCATTCCAAACGTACCTTCATGATCGCTCATGTCGACTTGGAAGGTTACTGAAACCGTCTCATCAGCTGAAGCACAAGCATCGCAAGAGTTGTAGCAAACTGCATTAAGTGTTTGATCACCTTCTACGAAAAGCGCTCTATTGGTAAAACCGTCGTTCGTAACTGTGCACGGCTCACCACCCGCAAAAAATTCCTGTTGCCCCCAATTATCGAGCGTAAACTTGTATTCAATGTTCGTTCCTAAGTCAAGTTCTGCGGTGATCGTGTAGACGCCATCGCCATCATCGTCAGACATTTGGTTGCAATCTCCGCACCATCCATTGAGTGAACCACTCAAGTTAACCAAGCCAAAATCACCGGTGTATTCGTTCATATCCACGTTGAACTCTACCATTGCAGTGGCTGCCGCTTGGTCGCATGAGCCATCGGTTGAACATTCGCCAAAACAAGTTGAAATTGTTGTTGGACCCGTAACTGCTGGTAAAAAGCGGTCGTTGTACGCTGCTTCGTCTCCGCAAGGCAAGCCTGCAAGGTTTTCTTTGCAGCTCCAATCTCCACAATTTCCGTTCAGGAAGGTGTAATGGCTTTGAATGCCTTCGTCTAGCATCAAGCTGATGCTGTAAGTGCCGTCACCATCTTCGTCCAGCATTTCGTTATCGCCTGCAACACCAAAACTTGCGCCTCCCGCGAGGAAAACACCAGTCTCAGCGACTGTTTCATTCGCCATGTTGACATTGAATGTTACTACGTAAGCGTTTTCCGCCACGAAGCAAGACCCGTCTGTTGTGCACTGGGCAAAACAAGTATTGATGACGGTATCTTCTGTGATGTCGGCTAAGAGTCGATCGTTCCAGGTGCCATCCGCACAGTCTTGACCTGCAATGTTTTCTTTGCATGACCAATCGCCGCAAGCTCCATTGGTGAACGTATAGTTCCCTGTGTAAGGAACGACAACTTCAACAGTGATCGAATAAACACCATCCCCATCTTCATCAATCATCGGATTGTCTCCTGGAGCTCCGAAATCAGCGCCTCCTGCGAGGAATACTCCGCTTTCAGAAACGTCTTGAAGTTCCATGTTCAAATTGAACGTGACAGACGCAGTTTGCGCGAATGAAGCAAGGCTCATGGCCAGCATCAAAAAGAGAAAGTTAATCTTTTTCATTGGATTTATTTTTCGACGAATCTTTATATGCTACCATTGAGCAGTTCAATTACGTCGGCAGGCAAGTTACAAAGAAAATGAAACAAATCAAACCTGACGTGTATAATTGACACAATTAGCGGTGCGAATGAGGAAAGCCCAACAAACGA
Source organism: uncultured Flavobacteriales bacterium (assembly GCA_905479395.1). GTDB lineage: Bacteria > Bacteroidota > Bacteroidia > Flavobacteriales_D > Sanyastnellaceae > UA16. The sequence goes on along the minus strand of CAJQMI010000135.1, from coordinate 1,580 downwards.
GCGGATCAACCCACCTCTTTTCGCACACCAAATACAGCCACCGCAGCAATCAAGCAACTCCAGGCAGCGATATGCATGCTACCAATGACATCCCCAGCATAAACCACTTGATTGATCCAATTGATCCCCCCCAATGCTGCCGCAATCTGTGGAAGAACGATAAACATGTTGAACACTCCCATGTAAATCCCCATTTTCTCAGATGGAACGGAACCCGACAACATTGCATAGGGCATTGATAAAATACTCCCCCAAGCAATGCCAACGGCTGCAAAGCACCATCCCAAGTATGCAGAAGTATTGGGATTCAAGAACAACATTCCTGCAAAGCCAAGAGCGCCAAAACACAGCGCCAAAGAATGAATCAAACGGCGATTTATTTCGAAACGTCGGGTGTAAAATGCAAGCAACAAAGCAAAAACCATTGAACTGAGCCCATACACTCCCATTGCGCTTGAAACCTTATTTGCTGCTTCATTGAACTGCGCACTCGCCTCTGCATAATCCGCTGCCCCCGGCAAAGGATTGGGAGAACCGAACACACCATCGGTGAGCGCAGGCGTTGCAAAGGACCACATCGTGAAAAACGCAAACCAGCTGAAAAACTGGACGACGCCGAGCTGCTTCATCACTTGTGGCATTTCAGCCACTGATTTCACAATCTCTCGCAAACCAGTGAAAACACCCTCTGAATTAAGCTTTTCTCTTTCAAATTCCTCGAGATTCAAAGGAGGTTCTTCTTCGGTCGTGAAGACGGTGATGAGAATTGTAATCAGAAAGACCGCAGCTCCTATTGCGAATGAATAAAATACCGAATCCGGAATTTCCCCTGCCGCAGCCTCGTTTGAAACACCTAGCCGTGTCACCAACCATGGCAAATTGGATGCTACCCAAGTGCCGATGCCAATGATCAACGTTTGGATCACGAAACCAAAATTGCGTTGTTCTTCTGGCAATTTATCTGCAACCAGTGCACGGAATGGTTCCATGCTGATATTAATTGAAGCGTCCAAAATCCATAAGAAACCAGCAGCCATCCATAGAGCAGAGCTAAAAGGCATGAAAAACAATGCCAATGAACTCAAAACCGCGCCTATTAGAAAAAATGGCCGCCGCCTTCCCCAACGAGGATGCCAAGTCCGATCACTCATGTAACCAATGATCGGTTGCACCAATAGCCCCGTTAAGGGAGCTGCAATCCAAAGCCCGGGGAGCTCGTCTGGTGTGGCTCCAAGCGTCTGAAAAATTCGTGACATGTTGCCGCCCTGCAACGCAAAACCGAACTGGATTCCAAGAAATCCAAAACTCATGTTCCAAATCTGCCAGAACGACATGCGACCTTTTGACTTCATCATTGACCTAGAAATTTCGAGACATTGGTTCGTGTCAAATGTACACTTGAAAAAGGAGGTAGAAAAAAAGCCGCGTCCTCTTCGACGCGGCTTTCGATTGTATTCAATTCAAATCATGGACATGGGTAGCTGTATGCTGCCAAGAATTCAAGCAAATCAGCAGACCCCACCAAGCCGTTGCCATCCGTATCAAACGGACACTCAACCTCACCTTCAGGAAGTTCACAC
>CAJQMI010000134.1 GCA_905479395.1 uncultured Flavobacteriales bacterium | reverse complement strand
GTTAGAGCCAGCATGGCGCGAGCAAGAGCAGAAAAAAGCCAGCTAATCCTAGTTGAATTTCAAGCGTGGCATCGGCTCAATGTCCAGCGGGAATGACCGCCCTGTTTCGAACAATTTCAATCCTGCCATTGCAACCATAGCGGCATTGTCAGTGCAGAACTCAAATGGCGGGATGTGCACTTTCCAACCGAGTCGCTCGGCGTTTGAAAACAAAGCTTTTCGAAGTCCAGAATTTGCGGAAACACCGCCAGCTATGGCCACTTCTGCAATGCCTGTTTGCGTGACCGCGCCTTCCAGTTTCTCGAGGAGAATCCCTATGATTGACGCTTGCACGCTGGCTGCGATATCGGATTGATTCGCTTCAACGAAACGAGGGTCCTCCTGCTGACCATGCTGCAGGAATTGCCAAATCTGAGTTTTCAATCCACTAAAGCTCATGTCCAATCCACTTACACGAGGTTTTGAAAAACGAAACTTGTTGGGATTACCGTCCCGAGCAAGGCGATCCAAAACAGGTCCGCCCGGATAAGGAAGTCCCATTAATTTTGCGACTTTATCAAAGGCCTCCCCTGCTGCATCATCCCTCGTTTCTCCAATGACACTCATATCGAGAGCACTCACAACTTTCACGAGTTGGGTATGCCCCCCAGAAACCGTGAGACACAGAAAAGGAAACCCCGGGTCAGGATTTGGTCCGAGGAAATGAGCCAGCACATGAGCCTGCATGTGATTGACAGGTATCGACGGAATGCCATTGGCCCAAGCCCACGATTTGGCAAATGCAACGCCCACATGCAATGAGCCCATCAGACCGGGACCACATGTGTAGGCTACAGCGGTTAATTCATTCGGTAAAACCTCGGCTATTTTTAAAGCTTCTGCAAGAGCTGGAACGATATTCTGAGCATGCGCTCTGCTCGCTAACTCAGGTACAACACCGCCATAATTTTCATGGACAGACTGATTCGCAATCACGTTGGAGAGCACCTCATGTCCTCTGATGACTGCAACACCAGTATCATCGCATGAAGACTCTATCGCTAGTATCAGAGGTGGATGTGGCATGATTTCTGTGCTAAAATACGGAGGCAAATTGCTCAACGTGTATTTTCACATCGGAAACATGATCTTCTCGCAAAAAAAATATCGAATCATTGCCTCAGCTTTTTTGCTGATTCTTGTGACGATGTTTATCGCAATTCAGGTTCCTTGGGTTCAAACCACAATGGTGCGGGCCCTAATTCTGCCTCGAATCGAAAAAACGCTTGCAATCGATTTATCATTGACTCACTGCCACTTCGATTTGTGGAGTCAAAAAATGACCGTTCAAAGCTTACAAGCTCGGGATGATGAATCCATGCTTTTCAAAAGTGAAAGAGTCACAATCCAATGGGATCAATCCTCAGACGATTGGGGGCGAATCGATTCTGTCCTTTTACAAGGGTTGAAAATCGAACTGCTCCGAGGGAAAGCATGGTTTTCGGCAATGCAACGCAAAAGAAAAAACGACTCAAACAATGCCCAAAAAACAAATGGAGCCATTGATTTCAATGTCGCTTGCTTCAGCATTCAAAACTTAGAAGGCACCATCTCTTCAGAAACTGCTTTCCACATAGACAAGGCTGTTTTCAATGGCATGGATTACAGAAACGAATCAATCACGCTTCCTCTAGATTCTTGCACCGGGACGGCATTCATTCCTGTCACAGGAAACCCCAAAGAATCCATAAAAATTGATGTTAGAAGCCTTGTCACCTCTGTTCAAAGCAACAATTCAACATGGTCGTTGGATACACTTTCCGCTGTTACATCTGCATTTGAAGCCAGTTTCTCGAATTCTGGCAAGGCCAATGAATGGCGCGTGCATGCCCACCTCAACGACTCGATCGAAATAGATCCTCTTGCCTTTGACCCGCGGGTCAGAAACTGGCTCGATTCCATCACGAAATCTACTGGTTCACCTGAATTGAACGGACGTCTGTGGATGGATACGCTCACCCAGTCCGTAGAATGTGCTTTCGTCATTTCAGGAATTGCTGGGCTGAGAAATGTCTCAGATTCCATTAAGGTTCGTCGAGACTCTCTTGGCTTTTGGAAATCAACCGGCACCATTGCCTTGGACTGGAACCACGTAAACACCAATTTAGCTGCCATCCTTGGAAATCAGTTGCCCCAAATCGTGCACACCTGGGGAAAACAGGAACTATCATCTACCTTGACTTGGGAAATTGAACCGCTCAAACAGCGGTTGAGCCTGGATCTTCCAATGCCCGGAAATAGCCTTGTCAATTGGAAAATTCTTTGTTCTGAACCTTGGACGCCAACGTCATTCAATGGGACAATGCAAAACATGCATTTCCCTCAATTACCATTTTCAGGCAAGGCTTGGTTCGTTGATGTCGGCGGCAAATTTGAGGACCAACGCAACACCCTTCAACTCACCTTGCGCAACGATGCTGAGGCATTGTTCACATTGAATGCTCTCGACATCCCTCAACACGACAGCGGTGAGCGTCGAATTGATGCACACTGGACATCAGAAACATTGGATTTACCCATGTCCGGAGATTTGAGTTTTGGATTCAATGACTCCTTGTGGCATTTTAAAAGTGACGTGGAGTTGAACGGCATTCATGCCCTTGGATTATCTGAGGGAAAAGATTGGTCCTTGTTTGCAAATCTAGAACTGCGAGCTTCCGGAAATCAATCCAACGAGTGGACAGGAATTTTGGAATCCCGCAACATCAATCTCCTTGAAAATAGCAGACCTATCGCCTTTGATCGATTCGACGCCATACTTGAGCACAAAAATCAAATGATCGATCTGCAATGGCACTCCGACCTATCGAATGGACGGCTCTCTGCCAGCGACGACATGGAATCCTGGAAACGATGGATAAATCGGGTGACCGGAGACAAAGCAAACGATCAGGCTGTTCCGTTTGTAGAATTCGAAGCTTCGTTGTTAAGATTCAGGCCCCTCGAACTCATTTTTGGCACACCCTTTAGCCTTTCACCAAATGCTATTTTCACGGCAAGAACCGAGTCATCACAGCTCGCACTAAGCGCTGAAATCCCGACAGTTTATCTACGTGAAAGTGCAGGCCATGCATTGGATTTAAAATGGAACTTTGACGATTCAACCTCCACCATGCAAATGCACATGGACTCCATCACGAGCGCTTCTAATCGCTATGCTTCCGATGTCGTAGGCATTGTAGAACTTGGCAACGAATGGGAAGGCTCCATTTCTTGGGACGAAGGGAGCCAGAGCAAAAGCGCCCAAATTGGTTTCCTCTCTACGCCTCCTTTTCGATCCGAAGGTCGCTTAAAAATCACGAAATTTCATTGGCCCATATTGGGACAGAGTCTGGAATTGGTGCAGCCCGAATGCCTCCTCCATTGGAATTCCATAGAAAGCGAAGTTGCGGCTGCGATGCCTAAACCTGTCACCCTTCAATCCAAAAATTGGACTCTCCAAGCCATGGGCTTTCAGAGGCCAGGATCAAACTGGTTTGCAGATATAGGCTTCGCCGTTGACGAATCCTCGGAATCCATGACCAGGTTGATGTCGGATGCGAGCATTGACTCGTTGAATGGACGATTGACCGCCACAATCAATGGCATCAATAGCGAGGTCAATTTCAATGTGTCTGCCGAGAAAATAGATTGGAAGGGTGAACGCATCTCAAACTTGAGGGTATCTGGAAATGGTTGGAAAAACAAATGTGGATTCGACATCCAGGGAAACTGGGGCGATGGACTCTTGGATGGAAATGGCGAATTTGGCTTCGGTTCAGCCCCTTTTCTGGTTGCTGATTGGAAACTTGAGGGAATTGAAGTGGCAGGAATCAAACAACTCATCCCCGAAAACACTCTGAACTTAAGTGGTGAAATAAACGGTGAACTCGAAAGCCATTGGAAGAGCGGAGAATTAGAGATTTCTGGCACAATCCAAACCGATTCATTGCGGACATTTGTCCCCGCTCTTGGCACGGATTACTCGATTGCTGCAGACGTTCAAATCGACCCCGGCTTCATCCAAATCAACCAAGGAAAAATCACAGATCGCAATGGATCCAATGCCATGCTCAACGGTACAGCTTATCACAAAGGGTTCAAGGAGTGGGATTTAGACTTTGGAAT
>CAJQMI010000133.1 GCA_905479395.1 uncultured Flavobacteriales bacterium | reverse complement strand
CTTCACGGCGTTTTCCGTAGCCAATTGAGAGCCGGTGTGGGCCGTCAATTCGTCCGACTGCACCGAACAAGTAGTGGACGCGTGAATTTGAATTGGAGTTGCCAAAGTTATACTGGTCAACGACGCTCAAAAACCAGTGAGGACTCCAAGTATATTCCGCTAGGACCGTGGCCCAATCGCCTTTGTCTTGCTCTGTGAAAAGCGCTTGAAATTCCGTTCTAAGGCTTTGCCTCTTACGGGTTCTAATTTGAGTTTCCAGCACGTGAATATCCGCGTAGACAATTCCCTTGAAGGTAGTCGTGACGGGCGTTGCTAAGGTGTTAAATTCAAGGTTGTAGTAAGTGTACTTCCACTTGAATTTCTTTGAGACCTTCCGACTGATTTGCACATTGAAATCACGCACAAACTTGCTCGGGCCAAAGCCCCACGAATTCCGTTCATAGCCGTAAACCAGTTCATCTTCACCACTCAATTGTGTCGTATCGAGGCCATTGGCAGCGGCGAAATTCATGCTCACGGTCGTCCCATATTTGCCTCCGATGAGAGAGCCTTTCGGTATGTTGTAAAACAACTCAGCACTGGCACTTGATTCTCCTGAAATAACCGTGGCGTATGGATAAAGAGTCGCTGCCAGATTGTATGTGTGTTGTTGGGTAATTGCCGGGATATAATTAATCGGTAAATCAAACAACAAAACATTTCGGTCAGATCGAAAGCTCATGTTGTCGACCGTCTTGGCATTGAAGCTGAATCCCAATCCGCGACGGGTGTAACCGAGATTAAACAGCAGAGCCTCTCCATTGCGGTAGGTGTATCCGTTGTCTGCATTGGGATCGTTGACTTTGCCAGAATACTCTAGCCCTGCTGACCAACCTGAGCGTTGCAGGTCCAATCGGTAGGACCATGCGCCGATATTCTCTGGCAAAAGAAGAATCAGCGAGTCCTTTGAGATCGTTCCGCCTTCCTGAAATTTGCTAACGAAACTCGCCCCGAGACTGATTTTGGTTTTCCAGTCATAGCCACCGCGGTTTGCGAACAGGCCATTCATGTCTATTGTGCCGTCCACGGCTCGCACAATGCCAGGCCCATTGATCAATCTGCTATCAAAATCCAATCGTTGTCGGCCATAAAGGGCTTTCATCTCGATGCCTTCGATTGGACGGATGATCAATCGGACACCGTCAAGTGCGTTGTCAATTCCCAGAGCCCGTTCCTCGTATGACCTGAGGATCATTCCGCTCCCAAACTGTTCGTAGAAATTGCCTAACGTAAAATCGATTTTTCCAGAAGGGTCAGCGTATCGTGCATAGCGATATCCAATGCCACTTCCCTTGAAGCGCCCCGGAAATCCGAGGACGGCATTTAGGTAGGATTCGTAACGCATTCCTGCGCTGAAACCACCTTGCTGGTAGATCAAATTTCCAAATGCATTGAAACCGGACTTTTCTGGGGGCACAATTGCCCCGATCAATGCATCTTCACTGTAACTCTGCCAGAGCATTTGAAGGTTGCCTGAAACGCTTCCCGCTTCCCGTTCTGGGCCTTGCCCAAATACGATTACCGGGGAAAGCAAGACGGCAAAGACTGCGGCTCTGAAGTTCATTCTGCCCATTTCAAAAGTTGCTCATACACTTCTTCTTCATCACCATCTGAGTAGTTGTTGTGTTGCCAAACGATTTCACCTTCACCATTGACAAGAAAAGTGTGAGGAACGTTGACAACCTGCATTGCTCGTGCAAAATCCTTGTTGGGGTCTAATAAAACATCATAGTCCCACAAAACGCTGTTTACATAAGGTGCCACCCGTCTAATGCTGCGCTGGTCATCAATGCTGACCGCGACAATTCTGACACCTGTTTCATCTTGCCAGTCCTCGTAGAGCTCGGCGTAGTTGTTCAACTCGCGCTTGCAAGGGCTGCACCAAGTCGCCCAGAAACAAATCAATGTAGGGCTTCCTGCCGTAACGAGATCTCCTGTAGAGATAGCTTCTCCAGCCATGTTTTTCAGTTGCACTGTAGGCAGGATCTGGGCCCAAGAGCAGGTTGTGAATGCTGCTATCAGCGTGAGCGTAAGTCCGCCGTGTAGGATCTGGGTTTTCATGTTCTTGCGTTTCTGGTAGGTGCGAGCGATGACAAATTAAAACGAATCTCTCTAAAGGTTGTCATATTGAGAGGCAAAATCCAAGCCAATCTCGGTATCTTCGCCCCCATGATGAAGGTAAAATCGATTTTGTTTGCTGTTGCTATGACCGCCGGTCTTCTAGCGGGAACAGTCATTGCACAGCCCACGCTGGTAGATCCAATTGAGGTTTTTGAAGGAAGCCTCTCAGATCCAGAAAATGCAGAAATAGCAATTCACTGGGACGTTACCAATTTGACAGAGGACACTTTACAACTGAAGGTAACGCGAAATATTTCGCAGCTTGTAAGCCCTTACAACTTGCCGTATGACCAGGACAACGAAGGAGCTTATGACCGCTTCTGTTGGGGGCCATTGTGCTACCCGTACGGCACATTTAGCTCATTTGACACCGATTTCTATTTGGTGACGTTGGAGCCGCAGCAGACTGACACCACGTTCATTGCAGATTATTATCCGGCTGGAGTGGCCGGGGTCACAGCCTTTGAATATTGTTTTCATCCCGTTGACGATTCTGATGCCGGAACGTGTCAGATGGTTTTGTATTGCTTGGATGCTGAGAACTGCGCCTTGGATGTTGGTGAGGCAGACGCTTCTGTAAAAGGTGAGCCAATTTTCCCTCAGCCAGTGACGGGGGTTTCATCTTTTCCGTATCATCTCAACGGTGCAACAAGTGCTGCAATGACCATTTTTGATAGCAGTGGACGAGAAGTTGAGGGGGCTCAATTAAATGCACAACACGGTGTGGTTTACATCGATGCTTCTGGTTGGGAATCAGGTGTTTACATTGTAACGTTGCAAACGGATCAAGGCGTGGGTGTCTCTGAAAGTTTCGTGGTAGCCCACTGAAGCTATTTCAGGCGAAAAAGAGAAGTAGAAGCACGAGGCAAGATTCGAATCACTGTACGAGCGAGAAGATGCATTCATCCAGTAAAAAGGCAGCCTTAGAATACCATAGCCGAGGCAGGAAGGGCAAGATTGAGGTGACGCCCACCAAACCTTACAGCACTCAAAATGACTTGTCTTTGGCTTACAGCCCAGGTGTTGCAGAACCGTGTTTGGCCATTGCCGAAAATCCACAAGACGTATACCAGTACACAGCCAAAGGAAATTTGGTTGCGGTAATTACCAACGGTACCGCGGTATTGGGCTTGGGTGATATTGGTCCGGAGGCTAGTAAGCCGGTGATGGAAGGGAAAGCCGTTCTTTTCAAGGTTTTTGCGGACATAGATGTGTTTGACATCGAAGTTGACGCCACAGATATTGATCATTTTGTCGCTACGGTGAAAGCGATTGCGCCGACGTTCGGTGGCATCAATTTAGAAGACATAAAAGCGCCAGAGGCGTTTGAAATCGAGCGCCGACTAAAAGCGGAATTGGACATCCCTGTCATGCACGACGATCAGCATGGTACAGCGATTATCTCATCTGCAGCTTTGTTAAATGCGTTGGAGTTGGCAGGCAAAAAGATTCAAGATGTGCGCATTGTCGTCAGCGGCGCAGGTGCGGCAGCGATGAGTTGTTTGGACCTGTACGAGCAGTTGGGGATGTCTTCCGATCAAGCGGATGTCTTCGATAGCCGCGGTCACATCAATTCAGAGCGGGACGGTCTGGTTGAATCCAAACAAAAGTATGCGGGAGAACGCAAGTTCGCAGATTTGGAATCAGCGATGAAAGGTGCGGATGTATTTCTTGGTCTGAGCAAAGGGGGATTGGTGACACAAGCGATGGTAGCCTCCATGGCTGACCATCCAATTGTGTTTGCTTTGGCCAACCCAGATCCGGAAATAGCATACGACGATGCATTGAAGGTGCGTGATGATATAATTATGGCAACGGGACGTTCCGATCATCCAAATCAGGTGAACAACGTCTTGGGTTTTCCTTTCATTTTTCGCGGTGCTTTGGATGTGCGTTCAACGGGCATCAACGACGCAATGAAGATTGCGGCGGTCCGTGCCATTGCAGATCTCGCAAAAGAAAACGTGCCGGATGAAGTCGCGGAGGCATATGGACACCAATCGTTTGCCTTTGGACGTGACCTGATCATTCCCAAGCCGTTGGATCCAAGATTGATCACATACGTGGCCCCAGCTGTGGCCAAAGCGGCGATGGAGTCAGGCGTTGCAAGACAACCTATCCAAGATTGGCCCGCTTATCAAAAGGAACTTTTGAATCGAATTGGTTACGATTCAGGCTTTGCGCGAACGATTGCAGACCGAGCGAAAAAAGCTCCAAAGCGTGTCGTTTTCGCAGAAGGAGATCATCACAAGGTTTTGAAGGCTGCCGAACAAGCAAAAGCAGAAGGCATTGCCATTCCGATTTTGCTCGGGCGCCGATCTGTGATTGAGGCCTTGATTGAAGAGCATAACTTAGAGTTGGACGGAGTTGAAGTGATCAACCCGCGCGCCAATGAGGAGTTGGACAATCGCATGGCTTATGGCGATGAATTTTTTCAGTTGCGCATGCGTCATGGGCTTACGGCACGTGAGGGAGAACGGTTGATGCGCCAACGGAACTACTATGGCGCCATGATGGTACGAACGGGACGAGCTGATGCACTTATTTCAGGGTTGACGCGAACGTATCCTTCGGTGATACGCCCTGCACTGCAGGTTATAGGTAAGGCGGATGACGCTGAAAAGGTGGCAGGAATGTACATCTTGGAAACCAAGCGCGGTCCGATGTTCTTTGCTGACACGACGGTGAATCTCAATCCAACGGCAGAGGAAATTGCCTCCATTGCTGTACTCACCGCCCGTGCTGTCCGAAGCCTGCGCATTGTGCCTAGGATTGCTCTTTTGAGCTACTCCAACTTTGGCTCCGCGCGGGGAGTTGATGCTGAGAAAATGGCTGAAGCTGCGCGCATCCTAAAGGAAAAGCACCCTGACTTGATTGTTGACGGGGAGATTCAAGCCAATTTTGCGTTGAATGATGATCTTCTTTCGGAATCTTTTCCCTTTTCAACGTTGCACGAGAAACGGGTAAACACCCTCATTTTCCCTAATCTTGCCTCAGGAAATATTGCCTACAAGCTGCTACAGGAAATGGCTGGAATCGAAGTGCAAGGGCCGATTTTATTGGGAATGCGGAAGTCATTTCACGTGCTCCAGATGGGCTCTTCAGTCAGAGAAATTCACGACATGGTCCGGCTTGCAGTTGTGGATGCCCAAAACAAAAAAGACGCATGATTCATCATTTGAGAGGCAGATTGGTGGAAAAGACTCCCACGTATGCAGTGATAGAATGCGCAGGAGTGGGATATCAAGTGCACATAAGCCTGCATACCTTTGAGCAACTAGGTCAGGATGAGAACACCATGTTGCACACTCACTTGGTGGTGCGAGAAGATGCGCAATTGCTGTATGGTTTTGCCCAGCCAGATGAGCGTGAGTTATTCTTGATGTTACTGGGAGTTAGCGGTGTTGGAGCAAATACAGCGCGTATGATTTTGAGCGCGATGGATCCGAACGCTGCTCGGAATGCTATCCAGCAAGGAGATGTGAATGCTATGAAAAGCGTAAAGGGAATTGGCGCGAAAACAGCGCAACGAATCATCATCGATCTTCAAGATAAAGTAGGTGCTCTCAGCCATGCGGATGGTGCATCTCTGTCTCTCGGGAATGCTGCTGGCAATAATTCTCGACAAGACGCGTTAGTTGCGCTCACCACACTTGGTTTTGACCGAAATCGGTGTGAAAAGACTTTGGACCAAATTTTAAAAGAATCACCCGCATTGGATACTGTGGAGGATTTGATCAAACATGCCTTGAAGCGACTGTAATGCTGAAAAAAGCGGCATATCATACCCTTGCTCTGCGGACTTCATTTATGTTGTTCGCCTTCACGCTCATTGCCTTTCAGGTGTCAGCACAATCCTCCAACGATGGCGAGGCTGAAACCGATAGTTCAGCGATCAATCTGCCTTTTCCGTTTGGTGGGGAGGATCAGTTCAACCCCATTGAGTCTCCGGCAGGATTTGATTTTGCTTGGCCAAGCAATTTCACGTACGAAATCGTGCTTGATGAAGAGACCGGGATGTATAGCATTCAGCAACTCGTGGGGGACACGATTCAGTATCGTCCCATGACTTATTTGACCTTGGATGAGTATCTCAATTTCGACATGGAGGGCAACCTCACCGAATACTGGAACGAACTGCAAGTCGAAGATGACGAGGCCGAACGCGCATTCGCACCAAAACTGACCATCGACAGCAAGCTGTTCGAAACCATTTTTGGGAGCAACGAAATTGAAATCAAGCCTCAGGGCTCGGCTGAATTAACTTTTGGAGTCAACATTTCGAATACAGAAAACCCGAGGATTCCCGAGCGGCAGCGTCAAATCACCACGTTTGATTTCGATCAGCGCATTCAAATGAACATTGGCGGAAAAATTGGAGACAAGATTGACTTGGGCACCAATTACAATACCGAAGCGCTGTTTGACTTTGAGAATCAAATGAACATTGGTTTTCAAGGTGAAGAAGATGATATCCTAAAGAACTTTGAAGCGGGTCATATCTCCATGCCCTTGCCCGGAACACTGATCACTGGAAGCCAGAGCTTGTTTGGAGTGAAGTTAGAGACCCAGTGGGGACGGCTCTACAATACGACGGTGTTCTCCCAACAAAAAGGTGAGCGGAAGGAAATCGAAGTGGAAGGAGGCGCTCAAACCCAAGATTTTGATATTCGTGCGGACGATTATGAGGCAAATCGCCACTACTTTTTGTCCCAATACTTTTTGGAGGAATATGACGAGGCAATGCGCAGTTTACCGGTGCCAAGTTCAGGTTCCAACATCACTCGAATAGAAGTTTGGGTCGTCAATACCCAAGCGAATACGCAAGATGTTCGGAACGTCATCGGTTTTACAGATCTGGGAGAAAATCCAAACTACATTTCTTCCAACCTTCCGGTTGCGGAATTGAGCGGCAGCCCTGATGCGCAAAGGCCCAACCCCACCAACGCGAACAACACTTTGTTTGACATGATGGTGAACAATCCAGATGTCATGGGCTTTACTGGAGCGAATGGAGCGATAGGCGCCATGGGTCTTGGTCTGACTCAAGGGATTCACTACGAACGAGTAGGAAATGCTCGAAAATTGGCGACGACAGAATACTCGTACAACGCGCGCCTCGGCTTTATATCCTTGCGCCAAGCACTCAACAATGCTGAAGTCCTTGCCGTGGCATACGAGTACACACTCAATGGTGAAACGCACCAAGTTGGAACTTTGTCGCAAGATGGCTACACCGCTCCAAGTGCGTTGGTCCTGAAAATGCTCAAATCGAGCATTACACAATTGCGATTGAGTGACGGATCACGTGCTCCATTGTGGCGCACGATGATGAAAAATGTCTATTCAATGCAGGCATTTGGGCTCAGTGAGGAGAATTTCCGACTGAATATTTGGTACAATGATCCAGCCACTGGAGTTGATCTCAATTACATCCCGCGGAATCCATTGGACGGAACCTTGCTGCTGCAATTGCTGGGCATGGATCGCCTGGATATCAATGGAATGAGCCAGCCTGATGGTGTGTTCGATTTTGTCGACAATGCAGCGACCACAGGAGGAACGATTCACAGCCAAAACGGGCGCATTTTCTTCCCTTCAGTTGAACCCTTTGGTTCCAATTTGAAGCGTGAGATTGAAGACCGAGTGGACGATCCGGATTTGGCGGCCAATTTGATTGAAAGCATTGTTTTTCAGCCGCTTTATGATAGCACGAAGACGGCTGCTCAGCAAATCCCATCGCTCAATCGATTCCGCATCAAGGGTGAGTTTCAAAGTCAAACGAGCAGTGAAATTGCCTTGCAGGCAATGAACATTCCGGAAGGGTCAGTGACGGTTACAGCCGGAGGAGTTCGCTTGATTGAAAATCAGGATTACACGGTTGATTACCAATTGGGCCGTGTGCGAATCATCAACGATGGATTGCTTGAATCAGGCCGCAACATCAAGGTTTCCTTGGAAAGCAATTCGCTGTTTAGCATCCAGACGAAGACCATGATGGGAACGCGTTTCGATTATGCTGTTGGCGATCGATTCAATCTAGGAGCGACGTTCTTAAACTTGCGAGAGCGCCCGCTGACACAGAAGGTAAACATCGGCAATGAGCCGGTGAATAACTCCATATTTGGTGCCGATTTCAGTTACCAAGATGATGCGCCGTTTTTAACGGAATTAATCGATGCCTTGCCTTTTTATGAGACATCATCCGGATCGAGCATTGATATTTCTGCTGAAGCAGCCTACTTAATTCCAGGTCACAGCAGAGCAATTGGACAAGACGGCAATGCTTACATCGATGACTTCGAAGGCAGTCAGTCAGCCATTGACATCCGATCTGTGAATCGTTGGTTCTTGGCTTCAACACCCAAACTTCAGCCGGCCCTATTTCCTGAAGGAAGTGCAGAAGACAGTTTGCTCTACAATTACAACCGTGCAGCGTTGAGTTGGTACACCGTGGATCCGCAGTTTTTTCGCGGCAGCGGGTTGGAGGATGGTCAGGTGAGTGCTGAGATTAAGAGCGACCATCGGACACGCGAAGTTTTGGAAGGTGAGGTCTTCCCAAACCGGGAATTGCCTACTGGTACACCGCCAAACATTCCAACGTTGGACTTTACACTGCGGCCCAATGAACGCGGACCTTACAATTATGACGTACCAGAAGGAGCCAATGGTATTTCTGCGGGTCTGACCCCTGAAGGCAGGCTCGATGACCCTGCTTCCCGATGGGGTGGAATCCAGCGTGCGCTGACTACCACAGATTTTGAAGCTGCCAACATCGAATACATGCAGTTTTGGTTGATGGACCCGTTCAACGAAGACTCGGAGAACTTCACGGGCGGAGACTTTTACATAAATCTTGGAAACGTATCCGAAGATGTCTTAAACGATAGCCAGCTTTCTTATGAAAATGGACTTCCGTCGTCAAACAATCCAGACTTGCCCACTTTGGAAGGGGTGTGGGGTGTTTATCCGGATCCATCCACATTCAATGTGGTGAATGCTTTTGACAACACGTCAGGATCCTATGATTTGCAAGACGTTGGTTTGGACGGAATGCCAGACGCACAAGAACAGGGCTATTTCAGTGAATGGCTCAACGATGTCGCTGAATACGTGAATCCCGAAGCATATACCCAAATCTTCGCAGACCCTTCTAGCGACAATTTCCGCTATTTCCGTGACCCACAGGCTCAAGCCAATGAGGAAACCATTCTGGAGCGTTATTCAAGATTTAACGGGTACGAAAACAACTCGAATACGGGTTCGCCAAATGGCTATCCAGTCACCAGCACGACCATACCAAACACGGAGGACATCAACCAAGACATTACGCTTTCGACGATTGAGAGTTATTTTCAATACAAAGTGTCGATGCGTCCGCAAGATCTTGGGGAATTCAACATTGGAAAGAATTACATCACCGATACGTTCGAGCAAACGGTCACAACTGCGGATGAAGAGGAGCGCGTGATTCGCTGGTACCAGTTCAAAATCCCGGTCCGTGAATATGATAATCGTGTGGGAGGAGTCACGGATTTCCGCTCCATTCGCTTCATTCGGATGTTTGCAAAGGGGTGGACCGAGCCTGTAACGTTGCGTTTTGCACGCTTGGAATTGATTCGCGGTGAATGGCGCCGCTACCTCAATTCTTTGGCGGGTCCGCAGGAAATTGAGCCAGACGATCCATCTGCGACGGTTTTTAATATCAGTGCGGTGAACATCGAAGAGAACGGAAATCGAGAACCTGTTCCTTACGTGACACCACCTGGAATCATCCGTGAAATTGATGTGGGTACTGCAAACCAGCGCCGATTGAATGAGCAGTCATTGGAGATGGCGGTGTGTGATTTGGCAGATGGAGATGCACGGGGAGCCTACCGCAACATCAATTTTGACATGCGGATGTACAAGCGGCTCCGCATGTATGTGCACGCTGAAGCAGGCCCAAACAATCAGGTATTGAATGACGACGATGTGACGTGCTTCGTTCGTTTGGGCAACGACTTTGAGTCGAACTATTACGAGTACGAAATCCCATTGAAAACGACGCCTTGGAATACAGGGGATGAAGATTTGATTTGGCCCGAGGAGAATAACATTGACATTGAATTTCGGAAGCTGCAGAATTTAAAAATTGAGAGGCCTCAAGGTTATCCTTTGTTCGATGAATACGCAGCAATGGATTCTGAGAGCAATGCTCGCATGGCGGTCAAGGGAAATCCAAACTTGGCCAATGTGGTCATGGTCATGGTTGGGGTGCGGAATACGGACAAGGACGAAAATGACTTCACCACCAATGATGACGGACTTGATAAGTGTGCAGTGGTCTGGGTGAATGAGATGCGGTTGGCTGATTTCAATCAGAAAGGCGGTTGGGCAGCAACCGCTCAGATGAATGCTAAACTAGCTGACTTGGGAAATCTTTCTGTGGCTGCCAATATGTCCACTCCTGGATTCGGGGGATTGGAGCAACGGATTCAAGATCGCCAGCGAGAAACCATCCAAGGCATTGATGCCTCGGGTACCATTCAGGTCGGCAAATTGTTGCCCAAAAAGCTTGGGATCACGCTTCCGATGTACCTGGGCTATTCGCAACAAATTTCTACGCCGCAGTTTGATCC
>CAJQMI010000132.1 GCA_905479395.1 uncultured Flavobacteriales bacterium | reverse complement strand
GCAGGAGCTTTCGATGAAGTTGTTCCGACACTTCCTGTACAAGAATATGACCTCATCTTCATTGACGGCAACCACCGAGGTGAGGCATTAATACGCTACGTCAACGCATTAGCACCTCGGCTGAGCGCAAAAGGGATCATTGTATGCGATGACATTCATTGGTCGGCTGATATGGAGGCCGCATGGAACGCATTGAGCCAAGAAACCCGTTGGACTTTGAAGGTTGATTTCTATGAATGGGGCCTTTTGACCGCAAACTCAGATTTGGCACGAGAATTCCACAGCATTCGTTTCTAAATGTTGTGGAGAGTTGGCGGCTTGAATTAGCTTTGCAACCATGAGTAAAAAGCAGTCAAGGATGGGAAAGAGAGGGTGGCTTACAGCGCTGCTTGGCGCCTATATCTTGCTTCAGTTTCTCTGGTGGGCCAGCTTACTCGTTCGCCAGCAGCGGCAAATTTTTGAATTGAACAATGCCACGGACGAAAAGCTCAACCAAGCGATTCGCATGATCATTGGAGAAGGCCTCGTATTCTTTGGTTTATTGAGCCTCGGGTTCATCATCATTTGGCGGAGCATTAAACGCGAAATGGAACAGGCGCAGAAAGAGCGGCACTTTCTACTCGCGGTGACCCATGAATTAAAAACACCCATTGCTGGAAGCCAAATTGCCATTGATTCCTTGAAAAAACACGAGTGGGACACACAAACAAAAAACCTCTTGCTCGATGATGCCCAAGCGGGATTGACACGATTGGAACAACGCGTAGAAAATATATTGCAAAACAACCGCCTGATTTCAGGCAAGGAAATGACCAAGGTTCTTTTCGAGCCTGAGGAAATTGTAACCCATGTCATGCAACGGCATCAAGTCGGCCCCTATCAAGAGCGGGTGATTGAGCTCCGCAATGAGATTTTCGAGGCCTTTGAAATTGAAGGCGATGCTGATGCGCTCGCACTCGCCTGGGGCAATTTGCTGGAGAACGCATTGAAGTACAGTCCTTCGAATGAACCTGTAATCATCGCAATCGCTCAAACTGACGATGGCCTTTCCGTGATTTTTGACGATGGTGGAAATGGCATTCCAAATGACCAACGCCAAAACGTACTGAGAAAGTTCGAAAGGCTCAAAGATTCGGAAACCTCTGGAACAGGTCTTGGACTCTACTTGGCTGATCAAATCTTGAAAATGCACAAAGGCAAACTACGCATTGAATCGAACGAACGAGGAGGCTCTCGAATTGCCACCTGGATTCCCAAATCCACATGAACATCCCCATGAAAAATGACCAAAAATGCGCCCTGATTATCCTAGATGGCTGGGGAATTGGAGCAGCCGATGATAGCAACGCAATTGCAGCTGCTCAGACACCCTTTATGGATGAATTGCTCGCAACCCAACCACAAGCAACGCTGAGAACAGATGGTGAATTTGTTGGTCTGCCTGTTGGCCAAATGGGAAACAGCGAAGTCGGACACATGAACATCGGTGCAGGTCGCGTCGTTTATCAAGACCTTTTACGCATCAACCGTGCAATTGCCGATGACTCTTTTCAAAATGAAGCTGTTCTGAATGCAGCTTTTGAAACAGCCAAAGAACGCGGATGCAAGCTGCATTTCATGGGATTGGTCTCCAAGGGAGGGGTTCATTCGCAACAAGAACACCTTCACGCACTCTGCCGAGCAGCATCAGCCAAAGGCCTGAACGATTTCGCCATTCATGCATTCACTGACGGCAGAGACACTTCTCCGCAAAAAGCGCTCGCCTACATGCAGGACTTGGAAAACGTTTTGTCCGAAACAGGCGGTCGTATAGCCACAGTCCATGGCCGTTATTACTCGATGGATCGGGACAACCGATGGGAACGCATCTCCAAGTCTTATGCCACGTTGGTGCACGCTGCAGGTGAGCAATATGCCACGGCTGCTGCGGGAATTCAAGCGCACTACGACGAAGGAATTACGGATGAATTCATCCGACCTTTTACCGTTGGTGAACCGCTGGCCATTGCGCCAGACGATGTGGTCATTTGCTTCAATTTTCGGACAGATCGATGCCGTGAAATCACCGCAGCACTCACCCAAAATGACATGCCTGAACACGGAACTAGCATCGTTCCGCTGCACTATGTCACCATGACCAATTACGACGATTCCTTCAAAGGTGTGCACGTCATATATGACAAGCCCAATCTCGAAGGAACGCTTGGCGAGACCATTTCGGAAGCAGGAAAAACACAAATCAGAATCGCAGAAACAGAAAAGTATCCGCACGTCACCTTTTTCTTCAACGGAGGGAGGGAAACTCCTTTTAGCGGAGAAAAACGCCTCATGGCACACAGTCCAAAAGTCGCGACGTACGATTTGCAGCCGGAAATGTCTGCGCATGAGATTGTGAATTTGATTTCACCCGAAATGAAAAAACATGCCTCTGAATCTCCTGACTTTGTCTGCTTGAACTTTGCCAATCCGGACATGGTTGGGCATACAGGTGTGTTTGACGCCATCGTAAGTGCCGTGGAAACGACTGATGCATGTTTGAAAGAGGTTGTTGACGCAGGTCGCTCAAACGGGTATCAATTCATCATCATTGCCGATCACGGGAATGCCGACTTCGCGCGACATCCCGATGGTGCTCCACACACTGCGCATACCACAAACCCTGTTCCAGTCGTGATTTTGTCCGAACAAGTCACAAAAATGAACGACGGAAAACTCGCCGATGTCGCGCCGACAATTCTCAAGTTAATGGGAATCCCACAGTCCTTTGAAATGACGGGGGCACCTCTCTATTGATCAGCCCCAGCGAGCACCTCTGCAGCCACGAAAATGCTTCCGAGGACGACGATTAAGTCATCAGAGGCAGCATCCGATTCTGCACCGGCTAGCGCGCTAGATACCGAGTGGTAGGCTTTCCCTTCGCGCTCGGCCTTTTTGGCCTCATCAACCAATGCATCTACAGGCATCGCACGCGGAATGTCTGCGGCACAGAAATGGAATTGAGAACCGATGGGCATTTGCTTCCAGGCTGAGTTGAGTTCCTTATCTCTGACAGCGCCAAAGACGACGTGCAACGTGGCATGCTCCAATTCTTGAATCGCGGCAACCGTGCGGCGCAAGCCGTCCTCGTTGTGCGCACAATCGACGAGGATGGGGGCAGAACCTTCTTCCCGCTTCAACCAATGCCACCGACCAAGGTGGCCGCGCTTTGTCAAATTGGTTTGAGCAGGCACTTCGACATGATGCCAGCCTGGCAAGCTGCTCAAGACCTTCAAAATTTTGTGCGCTGTCGCCCGGTTATCAGGCCAATTTGGACCAAGTGTTGAATCCGGAATTTTCTCAGGTGCATAGTGAAACTCAGCCCCTTGCTTCAATGCTTGACCAAGAATTACCGATTGAGCTTCGGGCCTCATGCGGCCGACCACTACCGGACAACCATCCTTTATGATTCCAGCTTTTTCCTTGGCAATCGCACGGATGTCATCTCCAAGAAATTGCGTGTGATCCAAACCAATGTTGGTGATCGCTGTCACCAGTGGATTTGAAAAAACATTTGTGCTATCGAGTCGTCCGCCCATTCCTGTTTCCAAAACCACCAGGTCAACCTGAGACTCTGCAAACCAACACATGGCCATGCCAAACGTCCACTCAAAAAAAGATGGACTCAAATCAAGCTGATCAAAATTTAACCGTTGCGATGCGACGAAATCAATCACCCATCGTTCCGATGGCACCTCACCATTGACCCGCATCCGTTCTCGAAAATCAAACAGATGCGGCGAAGTAAACAATCCCACTTTCATCCCTTGGTCCGAAAGCGCATTGTGAACTGCATGGCAAACCGATCCTTTGCCATTGGTTCCTGCCACATGAATGACGTTTGGAAGCTTTAAATCTGGACGACTCATCGCTTCTAGCACTGACCATGTGCCATCCAAGTCTGTCTTATATGCCGCCGCTCCTTGGCGCTGGTACATCGGTAATTGCTCGAAGAGCCAGGCCGTTGCTTCTTGAAACGTCATTCCAATTCAAATCGGATATTCAAAAACCCTCGTCGCAATGGCATTGCTTGATTGGGGGTGAATTTGGCTGTTAAGGCCGCGCGCCTGGCGAGTTGAATGTGTTCCGAATCAGAGATGGTGGAATGTTTGCCATCGTAAATGGCTGAGGTAACAGAGCCGTTCTTATCAACGATGATATCGACCCTCACAACTCCTTCAATGCGCGGATTTTCATCCAGCATGGGCTTTCCAATACGCTTCCCTTCCTCCAAAGACCAGTCGCCATTATCGCCACTCACCACGCCTCGTCCATCGATTCGACCATCGTCTTTGCCTTCGTTGCCCGTTCCATCCTCTGCCTCTCCTTGTGAACCGCCACCGCCGCTTGAATGGAGGGCGCTGAGCCGATTCGTCAAAGCAGGTGACGCGGTCGGTTCCGGTTCCGGTTCGGGCTCCGGCTCTTTCACAGGGTCTGGCTGCGAAGGAGCGGCGACCTCCGATGATTCCTGCGTAACCACCTCCTCAACAGCCGAAGCCTCAACGACCTCACTTGCTGCAGTTTCTGGTTCCACCGCTTCCTGAACCGTTTCAGAAGGCGTCTCAGATTCAGTGACACCACTGGCTTGTTCAGAGTCGCCCAAATCAGCAAATCCAACGGCCACAAATTGCTCTCCCGGAGTAGGGATAGACATGGTAAAGGCGGTGAGAAAAAAGCATAGAATAAGAACAGCACTGAAAATAATCGACGTCAGCAGTCCCGCTTTTCTGCGGTTGCTTTTCTCGACCTCCAATCGCCGCAATTCCATTCCTGCATTCATCTCTGCCTACTTTTTCGGTGAAGCGCCCAACATGACCTTCCACTCGTTGGACTTCGCCATTCCAATGAGTTCAACTGTTTTGCCCGTTGGCACCTTTTCGTCGACCTGCAAATAGAGAACAGGATCTGCAGCATCTTCCATGCGAACGCGCAAGGCTGGTTCCAAATCGTCGTAGGATACCTGACCACCATTGATGTAGTATGTTCCATCTGGCTTGATGCTCACTGTCATTTTTGCCGTGACCGAATTCGTGCCTTTCGACTGAGGCAGCTCTACATTCACCCCGTTGCTCACGAGGGTCGATAAGATGATGAAAAAGATGAGCAGCAGGAAAACCAGGTCCGTCATCGAGGACATGTTTCCAGTCACACTGATCTTGTTGCGTTGTCCAAGGTTCATGCGGCAGGTTCTTCGAGGATGTCTATGAATTCGATGCTGGTCGCTTCCATCTTGTGCACCACCTTACTCACCTTGCTCACAAGGTTGTTGTAAGCCATGTAAGCGATGATGCCTACAATCAATCCTACAATTGTCGTGATCATTGCCTGTTTTGTTCCGCTCGAAATATCTTCCACCCGAACCGTTCCTGCAGTTTCCATATCCAAGAAGACATTGACCATTCCAATAACCGTTCCCAAAAATCCAACCATGGGAGCTGCACCTGCAACAGTGGCCAATGAACTGAGGTTTTTCTCCAAGTTGTAAATCTCCAGCTTTCCAATATTTTCAATCGCCACACTGATGTCTTTCAAGTCTTTTCCAATGCGACTGATTCCTTTGTCCAACATGCGAGCCATTGGAGTGTCAGAGTCCTGGCACAAATTGCGCGCACTTTCAAAGCTTCCCTGGCTGATGTAATCTCGGATTTTGTCCATGAAATCCGGCGTAACCTTCTCGGCTTTTCGAATGGCAAGGGTGCGTTCGATGAACACATAAATGGCAATCATCGACATCAATGCCAATGGCGCCATGATGTAAATACCGCCTTCGAGAAGCAGCTCAAATATGCTCACGTCCACCTGCTGGATTCCGTCCAAGGTAGCGGCTTCGTTCGCGGCTTGTACTTCGCTAGCACCAGGAGTCTGCGATTGAAGGATCAAAAAGTTATTCATGTAGTGGGTCCGTTGTATGCCTAAGATTGAAACGAGAAAGTTCAATCAATTATTGGGACTCACTGCACAGGCGTCAAGCAATTTTCGACGTAGGGCGGTTCACAAAACGGGTGCTACAGGAGCCTTCTTTATCGGAACATGAGCCAAAAAACAACGGCTCCGGCTAGGTAACCGGAAATGGCCAAAAGACTGATTTTCTTGAGGTACCAGACGAAATCGATGCGCTCCAATCCCATGACGGCTACACCGGCAGCTGAACCAATGATCAACGCGCTTCCGCCAGTTCCTGCGCAGTAGGCCAAGAATTGCCAAAACACTCCATTTTGGACAAAATAACCCTCCCATTCAGATGCAGCAGCGCCGACGGCTGTAACATCGTACATCCCCATTGAAGCTGCGACAAGCGGAACATTGTCTACGATAGCAGACAAGAAACCAATCGTAACATTGATAGCATATACATTGCCCATCGAATCCCTCAACCAAGAAGCAGCATTGATCAGATGACCGATTTCTTGCAAGGCGGCAACCGCCAGCAAAATGCCTAAGAAAAACAACACAGAAGCAGCATCAATCTTGCGCAATACCCCGATGACCGAGAGGTGGCTGCGCTCCTCGTGATTCTTCGAACGGTGAATGATTTCTGTGATCACCCACATCACTCCAAGCGAAAGCATCATCCCCATGAATGGTGGCAAATGTGTTACGGTTTTAAAAACCGGCACGAAAAGCAATCCTGCCACTCCCATGATGAACACGAGATTGCGTTCTCCTGCGGAAGTAGGATCCACTTTGTGCAATGCCGTTTCGGGGCGTTTGACATCCCCTTTCATGGTGAATGAAAGAATGCCAAGCGGCACAAGCAAACAAGCTATGGACGGAACAATCAAATTGGTCACAATCACATCCGCTGTTAGTTGATTTCCAATCCAAAGCATCGTCGTAGTAATATCACCTATGGGGGACCAAGCTCCACCTGCGTTGGCTGCGATCACAACAACCCCTGCAAACATCCACCGGGTTTCTTTGTCGTCGATCAGTTTTCGCAACAATGACACCATCACAATTGAAGTGGTGAGGTTGTCCAAAACCGCTGAAAAAAAGAACGTGAGAATCGCCAATATCCAAAGCAAACGAACCTTATCAGAGGTTTTGATGCGGTCTGTGATAACGGCAAATCCTTCATGCGCATCCACCAGCTCCACGATGGTCATTGCACCCAATAAAAAAAATAGAATGGAACTGATGTCCTCCATGTGATGCAACAGCCGGTGTTCAAAAAACGTGTGCAACGCGAGAGAAGCATCACCGGTGAAATGCGCCTGAAAAGACGCGAAATCTTCCGCAAGGTGACCAGGTACTTCATGCACGCCAATCACAAACAATCCCCAGCAAAGCGTTCCCGTTAACAAGGCACTAGCAGCCTTGTCAATGTGAAAAGTATGCTCGAGTGCAATGAACAAATAGCCCACAACGAAAATAGCCAGTACGATAAACTCCATTGTTCTGTTTTTACAATTTAGAAAAGTACAACATCCCAACCCTTTTGCAATTCAAGGGGGCTAAAAACTGTGAATTAGTCGAGGCGCTTCTCCAAGGCAATTTTAAAGGCCGTGGCCGATAAGAGCGTCTTCTCGGAACGATCCTGATACGTGGATTCCAGAGCTTGCTTTATGGTTGCCGAAGTATCCCGAAATATCCCCTGATCAGACATGTCCACGTTTGCATCACTCATGAGGTATGCAAAAACCCGAGCCATTCCGCAATTTGCTATGAAATCTGGAATCACAGCGATGCGCGTATCAGCAGATTCAGCAATGGGACCGTAAAAAATCTCACGATCAGCGAAAGGAACATTTGCCCCACTGGAAATCACTTCTACCCCTGCTAAAATCATGCGATCAAGCTGATCCTGGTTCACGAGCCGAGAAGCAGCGCATGGTAAGAAAACCTCCGCTTTTACGTCCCAAATCTGAGCGTTGACCTCTTCAAAACTCAGCAAGCTTTCTGCATGCAAGCTGTTTCCTTTTTTGGTTTGAAACAGCTCTGTCACTTCATCCAAGGACATGCCTTCAGGTCGGACAATGCCCCCTGCACGATCAATGATTCCAACGATAAGTGCTCCTGCACGAGCCAGATAAAATGCTGCTGCTGCACCAACGTTTCCCCAGCCTTGCACAATGACGCGTTTGCCTTGAATCGCTCCTCCATACGTGCCGTAGTAATGCTGAACCGACTCAGAGACTCCGTAGCCTGTGATCAAATCCGCTACGCGGTACTTGCTCATTCCCAAATCCTTGGGGATGAACTCCAAGTCCTCTACCACTTGAGACACTCCTTGTCTCAGATGTCCAATACGCTTTACTTTTTCGGTGGTTTTGGCCTTGAAATGTCCATTGAACACCCCTTCTTGAGGATGCCAAATTCCGCAATCCTCTGTGATAGGAATGACTTCGTGAATTTCATCGACGTTCATATCACCCCCGGTCCCATAGTAGCTCTTAAGCAAGGGAGTTACGGCAGCGTACCAGCGACGCAAAACTTCCTCCTTTCGGGGGTCATTGGGATCAAATGCGATGCCTGATTTGGCTCCGCCAATTTGTGGACCACTTACCGTGAATTTAATTTCCATGGTCTTGGCGAGGCTAATCACTTCACCTTTGTCAAGCCTCGGGTGCATTCGTGTGCCTCCGCCAGCTGCTCCGCCGCGAAGAGAGTTGATCACGACCCACCCTTGAGCATCCGTTTCCGAATCATTCCATTCAAAAACAATCTCTGGATTGCGCTTTTCATAGGCCTGGAGCATCTCTTTCATGTTCATTGCATTGCTTATTGGCGAGTGCAAATATACTTCCATCACGCCCCTCGTTTGCTAAAATTACCCCACAAGGCACCCCCCATGTGATCCACCGCAGCTCCCGTCACTGAATTCCAAACATTGTCCTTGCCCAAGGCGCGCAAAAGTCCCAAAAAACCAAAAGCATGCGCCTCTTTGCCTTCGATCACATCGGACTCAGGAAGCTCAACCTGCACATGCCCCCCTGTGATGGCAGCACCACTTGGCCCTTTCAGCAATTCTAACAACTCCGTATTGTATACCCCCCCTCCCGTAACAAGCGTTTTCTTCCCTTGCACAGTCAAGCGAATTTGAGAGGCAATGTAAGCCGTCGCTGTCGCGAGTAGGTCATGCGTATCAGAAGCATTGTCCTTTTCAAAACTTTTCAAAACAGGCCAAAATTCACTTTCAATCCACTCCCCTCCCAAACTCTTTGGTGGCGGTCGAAAATGATAGGGCAAAGCCATCCATTGGCTCCATAAATCCTGGAGAACACTACCAGCGGCTGCCAGCTGACCACTTTCATCGAAAGGGTGGCCTAACCGCGATGCCAAATCGTTGAGCACAAGATTGCAAGGTCCAATGTCCCATGCAATTCGGCTCCGATCTGTCGCTCGTGAGTAACTGACATTTGCAAATCCGCCCAAGTTCAGGCAGGCTTCATAATCCGGATAAAGCAGCGCATCGGCAACCGGAACCAATGGCGCTCCCTGGCCTCCAAGAGAAACATCCAAGCTCCTGAGATCGCAAACGACTGGGACGTGATGACCAAGGCCTGCGAAAAGCTCCGCTCCAGAACCCAATTGCCCTGTCCAACCAGATTCGGGACGATGAAAAACAGTTTGTCCGGAAAAAACAACCAGGTCAATGGACTCCAAATCAATCGCCACCTTGACTTGTTTCGCGCACCACGAAGACCATTCACAAGATGCTTGATGCCAGTCCGTTGCTGAACAGAATTGCAGTGATTTTATCCTGCTCTTCCAGCCTGTCGGAATGGGAATCGTGCAGAAAGAGTCAATCCTGCTTTCCCATTGATCTGAGGCCGCATCGCAGGAGAAATGAGATACTGCTAGATCCAAGCCATCGAGCGAAGTACCCGACATCATCCCCAAAACCACGAATTCGCTTTCCGTATTTTCAATCGCCATATTCCTGATATTCAATTCTTCACGAGCCATCCAGAACGCCCTATCTTTGAGGTCGGAAAGATGGAGCAATTTCTCCAAATACCATGATTAAGCCGAAAGCAGCCAGGAAATGAACCTCGAACTCACGGAAGAACAGATCGCAGTGCGCGACGCAGCCCGCGATTTTGCCCAACAGACATTGAAGCCCAGCATCATCGAGCGGGACAATGCTCAGCGTTTTGCAACTGAAGAAATCAAAGAACTTGGAGTCCTCGGCTTCATGGGAATGATGGTCGATGAGCAATACGGCGGAAGCGGCATGGATACCATGAGTTACGTCCTGGCCATGGAAGAGCTCAGCAAGATCGATGCCTCAGTGAGTGTTTGCGTGAGTGTCAACAATTCTTTAGTATGCTATGGGCTGCAGGAATTTGGCACAGAGGAACAAAAACAAAAATACCTTCGCCCGCTAGCCATGGGCGAAAAAATTGGAGCTTTCTGTTTGAGCGAGCCGGAAGCTGGATCAGACGCCACATCCCAGGCAACTGCAGCCATTGATTGTGGCGACCATTACCTGCTAAACGGCACGAAAAATTGGATCACCAACGGAAATTCTGCCAGCACATATCTAGTAATTGCGCAGACCGATGCTGACAAGGGGCACCGTGGGATCAATGCTTTGATTGTTGAGAGAGACATGCCAGGACTCATCGTAGGAGCAAAAGAGGACAAAATGGGCATACGTGGTTCTGACACACACACCTTGATGTTCCAAGACGTAAAAGTTCCCAAGGAAAACCGAATTGGTGCGGATGGTTTTGGTTTCAAATTCGCGATGAAGACGCTCGCGGGAGGTCGCATCGGCATTGCTGCACAAGCACTCGGGATCGCCTCTGGCGCATTGGAATTGGCATTGGCTTATTCGAAGGAGCGCGAAGCCTTTGGCAAACCCATCCACAAGCACCAGGCCATTGCTTTCAAATTGGCGGATATGGCAACTCAAATTGAAGCTGCGAGATTGCTTGTCTGGAAAGCCGCTGCCTTGAAAGATGCCGGCGAAGATTATGATCTAGCCTCCAGCATGGCAAAACTGTATGCATCAGAGGTTGCGATGACACAAACCATCGAAGCTGTGCAAGTGCATGGCGGATATGGCTTTGTGAAAGAGTATCACGTGGAGCGATTGATGCGCGATGCCAAAATCACTCAGATTTACGAGGGAACGAGCGAGGTACAGAAAATTGTCATCAGCCGCTCGATCTTGTCCGACTGATTGCTGTTTCAAAGATTGATTCGCTGGTTTCCGGCGTCCCAAACTTCCTCTCCGCGCTTCGTTTGCACCACTACTTCTGGAATACCATCTCCGGTACGATCCTCCAGTTTAACGGAAAGACCATTGGTCAAGGAATGCATGCCTGTTGGTTGATTGCTGCCAACGGTGCGCTCTTGCAATGTTCCTGACGCATTGAAAAACAGGACGGTTGAAGACGCGAGAGATGCCCCCAATCGAAACACCGGATTTTGACCTGAAGGGAACTCCAAGGGTGAGTCGAATCGATCTTCTCCTGAGCGCTTCAGAAAACGGACTGAATTGTCGTCTTGACCCGCAAAAACATAGTCTTTGTTGCCCACGCGCACATGCGCCAAGGAGGTGATAAACCGCCCCGAACGGGGCTTGAAATTCCAGCCAGGTGTGCGTTCTCCTTCTCGTCGAAAATTGAACAATTCACCATTTGGCGCAGCCAGTAAAAATCGGTATTGGCGATTGCGATCGTAATCCATTACTGCTGCTGAAGAAAAACCTTTGGACCAGCGTTTGGGAAATCCTTTGACTGCTCTGCCCAATACATCGACCACGTGCACCTTGTTGCCAGCGAAAACAACCGTTTGGTATTTTCGATTGCGGTACAAGTCCACCTCCCACACCGTTGGGCGTTCATTTGTCTCGAGATCCAAACTCCAAGTGGAACGTCCCTTCAAATCCTGAGCCACAACCTTCGAGCCCTCCCAAATCAATTCCATCCGAGCATCGGTGCGATGATTCCGCACAGATCCGAGTATCCGGCTGTTGGCTATTGCGCCGTTGCTCGCAGGAATCGAGGCCGGTTGTTGATCGGGAGTGGAAACAGGCTCCGGCGCTGCAGCAAACTGTTCTTTGCCATTGATTCCGTCCCCGCGATTTTGTGCTCGCCAAACCACGCGATTAGCACCAACATGTACGCCCCATTTCAGTTGGCCTTGTTCCCAAGATCCAAAATCAGCATCGGGAATGGCTGCATTTTTTTCCGTCAGGTCATTACCGGGCCAGTGAATCTGGCTCCAAGCCAGCGAATCTTCGTCCGATGAAAGAAGCAGCACGCCTTCTCTCCATTGCCCTTGCAAACCAATTGATCGGGAAGAATCTATCATTTCCATGGCGACCATCACCCTTCCATCCTGTGCTTTTGCCATAAGCCAACTTCCATCGGTCAATTGCATGAGTGAATCATGCTCCAATTCAGACAGCCCCATTGGAGCCGCACCAACACGCGCTTGCCTCCAGACATCACCCGATTTGGCGGTTAGGTTTAAAAACCATTGGATCCAGAATGAGGAAAGAGGAGCAATCGGCGCAACGGAGTTAGCTGTCCAAGATGTGCTCATTGAAATGCCCTTGTCATTTTCCAACCAATGCTCAGACTCGATTTGACCGCTCGGCAAACGCACGAGCGTATTGAAGCCCGGGGATCTTGGCGTCCAATGCGCCGCCATTTCACCTGGAGACTCCTCCCATTGCTTCAAATCAGTCCCGATAAGCCAACCGCCACCCCATCGTTCCTTGTCGAATTTGGCTGGCAACTTCTTTGGCTCAACCGATGTGAACCAGATGAAAGATGAAGAATCTGCGTTGGCTGCAAAAAGAAACGCAAGCGGTGCCTCGTCTCCATCGAAAGAAACACTTGCGGGAAGGTCAACCGGAAACTCCCAACGATTGAATCTATCCGATGCAAATGCTCCCGGGTCCAACAACTGCCTCTTCTCAACCCTCTGGTCCAAAATCCACCAAACGCTCAAGCAACTGGCGAGTACAACAATGAGAGCGGCCCAAATTCTGCGGAGAGACATGCGGCGAAGTTCAGGAGATTCTGCTCCAGTTTGTCCTGCCTTTGCGAGCACGTATCAACGCTTGATTGAGGATAGCGTGTTCTGGCTTACTCAGGTCGGCATCCTCTTCTAAAATCCGATTACCGATGTAACGAGCCGTGGTTAATATTTCACGGTCTCGCAACAAGTCTGCCATTTTCAAATCAGGAATGCCAGATTGCTGTGTCCCCATCAAATCCCCCGGCCCTCGTAATTCCATATCTACTTCAGCAAGCTCGAATCCGTCGTTGGTTCGGCACATGGTTTCCAGCCGGCGCCTCGCTTCCTTTGACAGCTCATCTCCTGTCATCAAAACGCAGTAGCTCTGTTCAGCTCCTCGGCCAACACGCCCTCTCAATTGATGCAACTGAGCCAAGCCAAAACGTTCAGAACTTTCAATGACCATCACACTCGCATTGGGAACATTCACGCCCACCTCAATGACCGTAGTCGCAACCAAAATCTGAGAAGTACCATTCGAAAATCGCTCCATCTCGATGTCCTTGTCCTCAGCCTTCATTCGACCATGCACAATTCCAATTCGGAATTCCGGGAGCGGAAAACGACGTGAGAGGCTTTCGTAGCCATCCATTAAATCCTTGTAATCCATACTGGAACTCTCCTCGATCAACGGATACACAACATAAACTTGCCGCTCTCGAGCAATTTCATCCTCGATAAATTGAAAAACAGACAAACGGGCACCATCGGTGCGGTGGACTGTTTTGATTGACTTCCGTCCAGGAGGCATCTCATCAATGACACTCACGTCAAGGTCGCCATAGGCCGTCATGGCCAGAGTTCGCGGAATCGGAGTCGCCGTCATGACCAAGACATGAGGGGCTGGTGATGCCTTTGCCCACAGCTTACTCCGCTGCGCAACGCCAAAGCGGTGCTGCTCATCAATGACAGCCAATCCCAATCGCTGAAATTCAACACCCGGCTCGATAAGCGCATGCGTGCCGATGAGCAAATTCACTTCACCAGATTTAAGGCCCTCCAAAATTGGACGACGTGCCGCTTTTTTGACCGATCCCGTGAGCAATTCAATTCGAATTGGCAAGGCACCAAGCGCTTCACGAAACGATTCAAGATGTTGGTTCGCCAAAATTTCGGTGGGGGCCATGACACACGCTTGATAGCCATTGTCAATGGCTAAAAGAGCCGTGAGGAGCGCCACCATGGTCTTCCCACTACCAACATCGCCTTGGAGCAAGCGATTCATATGCCAACCGGTGTTGAGGTCCGATCGAATTTCGCGCATGACGCGTTTTTGGGCACCCGTCAATTCAAATCCCAAATGGTTGCTATAAAAGTCATTGAACAAGGCTCCGACTTGCTCAAAGCGCACCCCCGGCATATCCTGGGTCTGCTCTCTTTTTTGCATAAGAAGCTTCAACTGCAACAGCAACAATTCCTCAAACTTGAGGCGATTCCGTGCCGATTCCGCTTCTGCATGATTCTGAGGGGCATGAACCATGAGCATTGCATCAGCTTTATGCGGCATCTGCAGTTCTTTCAATAAGAAACCTGGAATGGATTCTGCCAAAACCAATTCAGGACTCGCAAGAAGAAGACGGATGACCTTGGCAATGCCTGCGGATGAAAGTCCACGGTTGGTCAATTTTTCTGTGGTTCGATAAACAGGCTGCAGGCCTTTTCCATTTCGACGCTCAAACGAATCCTCCAATTCGATCTCTGGATGTGGTAGGTTCCAGCGGTTCTGATATTTCGCAGGCTTGCCAAAAACAACAACTTTCTGCAAGGCTGGAATTTGAGCAGCCATCCATTTCGCCCCTTTGAACCAAACCAAATCCAGCGTCGTTCCAGAATGGTCCTTAAACGTTGCCACCAAACGAGATCCTCGTTTGGTCGGAATTTGCTTCACTTCGGTAATGACGCCTTTAATTTGAATAGCAATGGCGTCAGAAGTGATGTCTTTCACTTCGACGAAATCCGTACGATCCTCATATCGAAACGGCAAATGTTCAAGCAAATCACCTGCTTCGTAGATGCCCAATTCAGACTTCAGCCATTCAGCCCGCTTTGGACCAATGCCTTTAATGAATTCAACGGGAGTGTCTGCTTGGAGGTTTGGCATCACGGTGTACACGACTGAACCGCCGTTGCTCGAAGGTCGGCAGGTAAGATTTAGAATGCAACCCTTTGAAACGATGAAGCAAAAAAAAGCCGGACCCTACACGGGGTCCGGCTTTTTTGAAAAAACTCTAAATTCAATAGCCGTTGGACAGCATTCTCACCGGGTTTTCAAGCAACTCCTTGAAATCATTCAAGAATGCTGCACCGGATGCTCCATCCACGGATCGGTGATCGCAACTCAAGGTGACCTTCATCACATTGCCTGGAACCACCTCACCATTTTTCACAACGGGAACTGCATTGATTCCACCGACAGCCAGGATGCATGAATCTGGTGCATTGATGATGGCTGTGAACTCGTCAATTCCAAACATTCCGAGATTGGAAATGGTAAACGTATTGCCCTCCCAATCGCTAGGCTGAAGCTTCTTGTCGCGTGCTTTTCCTGCAAAATCGCGCACCTCTGTGCCGATTTGCGAAAGCCGCTTTCCATCAGCGTGGCGCACAACAGGCACCAATAATCCTTCATCCACAGAAACAGCGACACCGATGTGAACGTGTTCGTTGAAACGAATGCGATCACCCAGCCAGCTGCTATTTACAACAGGATGCTTTTTCAATGCCAAGGCAGCTGCCTTTACGACCATATCATTGAAACTGACGCGAACTTCACCCGCATCATTGATCGATTTTCTTGTCTCCATGGCCGCATCCATATTGATGCTGACGGTCAAGTAAAAATGAGGTGCTGTAAATTTGCTCTCCGCCAATCGACGCGCAATGGTTTTGCGCATTTGGCTAATGCCGACCTCCGTGAATCGTTCAACTCCAGGAGTTGTCGCGCCCATTGTGCCCGCTTGGAATGCTTCGACGTCTCGCTTCACGACGCGTCCTCCTTCACCAGATCCTGGTATGTGAGCAACGCTCAGACCTCGATCTTCCGCCAATTTCTTCGCAAGCGGAGATGCTTTCAAACGTCCGGATGCTGCCGGAGCGACCGGTGCTGGAGCTGCTTGAGCGACGACTGGAGCTGCAGCCGCAGGGGCCGGAGCAGGCTCCGGAGCAGGCGCAGGCGCAGGCGCAGGCGCAGGCGCAGGCGTTGAATCTGTTGAAGGTGCATCAGCGGATGCCTGTTTGATCAGCTCCGAAACATCTTCCCCGGCATCACCAAGGATGCAAAGCAAACTATCTACAGGTGCAGCACTGCCTTCCTCTACACCGATGTGCAGAAGCACACCGTCGTAAAAAGACTCGAACTCCATGGTGGCTTTATCGGTTTCGATTTCAGCAAGGAGCTCGCCGTTTTCAACCTCTTCCCCCACCTTCTTAAGCCACGTCGCCACCACCCCTTCGGTCATGGTGTCGCTCAACTTCGGCATGCGAATGATCTCAGCCATTTGATTTCGTGTTGGTAATTAATCAGTCCTTGACAAACGGATAATCTTCCGTCATATATACATCTTCGTAGAGCTCATGCGCCTCAGGATAAGGGCTGTTCTCTGCAAATTCAATGGCTTCTTCCACCTCTGCCTTTACTTCCTTCTCTACTGCCTTAATTTCTTCTTCTGTATTCCACCCTTGAGAGGTGAGCACATTGCGGACGTAATCAATCGGATCTTTGTCCTGGTATTCGTGCAACTCGTCTTTTGTCCGATACTTCTGAGGATCAGACATTGAGTGGCCTTTGAAACGGTAGGTTTGAATGTCGAGCAATGTCGGACCTTCTCCCTTTCTACCTCGTTCCGCAGCAATCGCAATGGCGGCGCAGACATCCTCAGGACTCATTCCGTCAACTGTCGCTGATGGCATGCGATAACTCGCTCCCATCGTTTCCAAATCTGTCACATTGGACGTCCGTTCAACCGACGTTCCCATGGCGTACTTGTTATTCTCAACAATGAAAATCACAGGCAGTTTCCAGGTCATTGCCATGTTAAACGTTTCATGTAAAATGCCCTGACGTGCTGCGCCATCTCCGAAGAAACACAATGTAACGTGATCTTCCTTTCGGTACTTGTCAGCAAACGCAATCCCTGCCCCTAAGCCAATCTGACCGCCAACGATTCCGTGCCCTCCAAAGAGGTTGCGCTCTTTATCAAACATGTGCATGGAACCTCCCTTGCCCTTGCTCGTACCGGTTGTGCGGCCGTATAGCTCAGCCATTACATTTTTTGGATCTGTCCCCAACACCAATGGATGAGCATGGTCCCGATAAGCTGTGACCATTCGGTCTGTTGGACGAATCGCCTCTGAGATGCCCGCCAAAACCGCTTCTTGTCCAATGTACAGGTGACAAAAACCACCGAATTTTTGTTGGATATAAAGTTGTCCGCAGCGCTCCTCAAACTTCCGCATGAGGTACATATCACGAAACCAACGCTGATATACAGCCTTGGAATGCGGCATTTTCGCAGCTGCCGAAGCTGATTTACTGCCCGCTTTTTTCGTCGCAGACTTCGATGAAGCCGAGGTTTTCGGTTTTCGAGTGGATGTGCTGGTCGCCATATTCAGTGCTACTTGAGGTTGCAAATATAGCCTTGGCAAATGGATGTTTCTGAAAATGACAACATCTTTCAATGCAAAAAATCGCCTTCCGTGTAGTTTGTACACGTAACGTCCTGCAAGAAGAACCAGACACTTTATTCCCACTGTGTTTTACAGACTTTAATCAGGCACAACCTGTGGTTGCATTTTCAATCCAGAGGGTAAAAATGAAAAACGAATTTCGACGTAACCATCTTATGCGTAAATTTCGGACCCTGTGACCCTGCAAGAAAACATTGATGAATTGAGCCCCATCGGCCTGCATGAGATAGGCGATGCTGACCTCATGAGCCGTTTGGATCAGAAGTACCTGATTCGAAAGGATTGGATTCCTGAGTTGTTGAATCGCTGCAAAAACGATTACCAAATATTGGAAGTAAAGGGGAAGCGGGTCACAAACTATTCCAACCATTTCATTGATACCGTTGGTCTCGAATCTTTCAATCAGCATGTACGTGGCCGAAAAGCAAGGTTCAAAGCGCGAATCCGAAATTATGGCTCCAACGGGTTGTCTTTCCTTGAGATTAAACGGAAAACCGTGCACGGAAGAACGCTGAAAGAAAGGATACCACGCTCGACTGAATCCGCTTGGAATGCCCCTTTAAACGAAGAAGAACAGCACTTCCTCAATGAGCATTACGGCTATGAAGGAGGTCAGATGTTGAGACTGAACAGCACATTCAACCGCTTGACCCTGGTGTCAACCGCCTTGAATGAACGCATCACCATCGATACGGACCTTACCTTCTACCAAGGCAATGAAAGTGAAGGCCTAGGGGCCTTGGCTATAATGGAAGTGAAGCAAGAACGAATCAATCGGTTTTCCCCCATGCTACAGGCGTTGCGAGCCTTTCGCTTCAGCACGCCACCACTAGGACGCAAGACTAGTTTGTCGAAATACATTGTAGGAACCTTACTTTTGAATCGAAACCTGGAGCCTAGAAGTTACCGAAGCGCAATGAAACGCATCAAACTCCTAAAGCAAGAAATCTAACCCATGTCTGAAGAAGTCATTCACCTGTTACTGGCGTTTGCCGGGAACCTCATCTCAAGCCTCATCCTCGTCCTAGGAATCTACCACCATGTCTCGAAGCGACGAGACTTTGTGTTCACTTTCCTTTTGGTGTCATCAGCGGTATTCCTTCTGTGCAATCTGCTTGTAGAGGTCGAAATAGACCTGGCCTTTGCACTTGGGCTGTTTGCGATTTTCGGAATCATCAGATACCGGACAGACGCGATTCCCATCCGGGAGATGACTTATTTGTTCATTGTAATCGCTCTAGCTGTACTCAATGCACTGGCGCCTCAATCCAACGGCATTGTCCTCATTTCTGCTGCTAACGCTCTGGTCTGGGGTCTCACATTGGTTCTTGACCGACTTTGGGCCATACGACACATGGCGACCAAAGTGGTCATCTACGACCGCGTTGACTTGCTCAGCGAAGGACGGCGTGACGAGTTGATTGCTGATTTAGAAAAGCGGACAGGTGTACAAATCGTCCGCATTGAAATTGGAAAGGTTGATTTACTGCGAGATACCGCTGTAATCAAGGTTCATTTCGACGGTGACAGCCAGCCCGGGCATTTCGAGAGCCAAGGTGGAAACTGATAACGTCAGAAAAATACTTTATTTTCTCAGGCTGACCTGTGGAGCAGGACCACTGCGTGAGCACTAATGCCTTCTTTGGTTCCAACGAAACCAAGCTTCTCGGTTGTGGTAGCCTTGACGCTCACTTGATTCATATCCACGCCGAGCAATCCTGAGATGCAACCACGCATGGCATCTACGTGAGGAGAAATTTTTGGCTCCTGCAAGCAGATGGTGCTATCTAGATTGCACAATTCCCATCCAGCTTCAGTGACAAGGTCATACGTATGCTGAAGCAATTTTTTGGAATCA
The DNA here is from genome assembly GCA_905479395.1 of uncultured Flavobacteriales bacterium. Lineage (GTDB taxonomy): Bacteria > Bacteroidota > Bacteroidia > Flavobacteriales_D > Sanyastnellaceae > UA16. The sequence goes on along the minus strand of CAJQMI010000132.1, from coordinate 3,674 downwards.
ACACCTTTGTACTGCGGATCAGTATCGGGGAAATGGAAGCCGATATCCCGCAGGGCAAGTGCCCCAAGAAGTGCGTCACAGATGACATGCAGCAATACATCTGCGTCACTGTGGCCTACGGCGCCATGTGAGTGCTCAATTTCGATTCCTCCCAACCAAAACTCCTCTCCGGGAGCAAGTTGATGGACATCATATCCATAACCGATTCGAAACGGAGTGGGCATCAATCTGCGTCGTTGCTACTTTGGGCGAGATCCGAAAACTGCAGCCGCAACGTGAAACGAAGTGTATTCGCCAATGGGTTTTGCTGTCGCGTAGAAATCAAGTAGCTCAAATCGACTGTAAACACCGTGTACTTGATGCCTGCACCGAGTGTGATGAATTGTCTTGCACCTTTTGAATAGTGCTCGTTGAAAAAGCCAGTGCGAAAGGCAAAGGCATCGTTGAAAAGGTATTCGATGCCTCCCCCAATGTTGAGCTCACGCATTTCCTCGCGGAAGACACTCCCTTCTTCAATCGAATACGTGCCATCGTCGTTGAAATTCACAACGCCAGGCGCATCATAAAAACTTTGAATCATGCCTGTTGCAACACCGACATCGGGGTTAAAACCACTCACAATTGAACTACCACTCTCTTGGTCATAAATGGGAGTTGTAGGCACCAGCAACTTGTTGATGTCTGCTGTAAAAGTGAGGCTGTTGTATTCGTCGAGATTGAGTTTCAACGCCGCACCCGTTTTGAGATTGGTTGGAATGAAATCACGCTCTGCAGACTCTGAGTAGCTCATCTTGGCGCCGATGTTGGAAATGCATAGCCCCCAATTTATTTCTGCATCTCGGCCCGCTACTTTCGCATAAGGATTTGTGTAGAAAGTGCTGATATCGACAGCAACAGAACGTCCTGGCTTTGAATTCGCACCGAGCACATTGGTGCCCCCTGTGAGGTTCGAGTTGATGAATCGGCCAGCAATACCTCCGCTGAATCGATCGCTCAATTTCTGGCTATATCCGATGTCGAGGCTGAACTCAGCTGGCTGGAAGTCGCGAATGGTTGTTCCAGTCTCGTCCGTAAATGTGATGTTTCCCAGGCTGAAATAGCGCAGTGCCGCTCCCCAAGCTTGTCGCTTGTTGATCCGCTTCACACCAGACAAATACGCGAGGTTCATATCGTCAACAAGAGCGCGCAACCATGGAGCATAGCCCAAACTGAATTCGACATCGTTTGAAGCAAAGGCCATCTTGGCTGGATTCCAGTGCAAACTGTTTGCGTCGGGAGACAAGGCCACTCCTGCGTCTCCCAATGCTCCGGAGCGCGAATCTGGACCAATCATGAGGAAAGGAACAGCCGTGGTGATGGTGTTTAATTGAACGAGTTGAGCCCCTTGGCCTGGAGTCAGTTGACTCTTCGCGTGGGGCAAAATCAATGAGAAAATCGCGATGGCGAGTATTCGACGGGCATTCATAATTGGATCACTTTGTTATTGTGAGACGGCGCAAGTTAACATGAAACGCAACATCCATCACGGACGCAAAACGACAATCTGGTCTGCATATTGCACGACAGAACCATTTTCTGCTTGCAAACTGATTCGAAACAGGTAGACCCCCCCAGCCACGCGACTGCCTGTCGATTGATCAAGAGCGTCCCAGCGGACCTCGTTATTCTTGAACCCTTCAACATGCCATGGAAATTGCGTTGAGTGCATCATTTGTCCTTGGCTCGAAAAAACCTCCAACGTCATGGTTCCTTCCTGGCACACTTGGTTGTGCTCGATTGAAAATTGAAACCCATTCGATGAAGGGTTTGGAAAAGCCAAAACTTCACCGAGGGCTGCCTCGAAATCAGCCGCTACAACGAAATCAATCGAACCCGTTCCTTTGTTATTGTATACATCCCATGCGGTGAGACTCAGTGAATGTGGCCCGTCCTCTAGATCTGAGAAAGCATAGCGAACCGTGCCCCCTTGGTAGGTGTTCAAATCACTCGTGTAAAAGTCATTTAAGACCACACTCTGACTTGATTCCTCATCCAGAATTACACGAATGTCATGACCAATCCCAACGCCTGAAGAGTTGATTCCACCTTCATCAAATAGACGAGCGAACAACAATGGGTTGTTATCCGCTAGCCCTCCGCTTTCAAAAAGCGTGTCGTTGATATAGAGCTCAACCAAGGGAGGCACCAAATCCTCGAGATAGTCTTCTGAGACCCCGCCAATGATTAGGTCGTTTGTCGCACCATGAGCATCTGAAGAATCCGAAACTGCATAAGCGCTGATTCGGCCTTGACCAAAGCTGTAATCAATGTCCCGCGGCACGACAAAATCAAAGTTGAACAATCCATTCTGGACACTCGCTACTCCGCTAAACAAAACATTGCGATGAACTTCAAAAGCGTGCGGATTCGGCGCTCCATCGTTGTTTAAACTTGTGATTTGAGACGATTTATCAAAAACCTTGACATGCACAATTCCAGAAAAGTCGCTGAGCAAGGCACCTGACCGATCTGAGACAAACCCGGACACACTCGCTTGATCAAGTGCTTTCAGTGTGTCTGGGACAGCCGTTAACTGCACAGAATGCTCGGGGTAATTCAGCTGAAGAGCGACATCGCCTAGCAATGTGAAATTTCGTTTGTTCGAACTGTTGGAAACCTGCGGATCATTTTTTGTCGCTCGGGCAATGTCTCCCAGTCGCAGGGCCGTTGAAGCAGTATCATAAAGGGCTACATCATAAAACGCGCGATTCAGCTGCTGGTTTGAACCACTGAACACCACGCGCGTAGTGGTGAGCATGGCAATGGCGCCGCCCTCCGGATTCATGACCATCATTTCGCCTGCCGAATCCACGTCTGGATCATCGTATCGAGCCAGTTCGCATGTGGCCGTCATAAACAACGGCATCCGCTTGAGATTCGTCCAGTTCTGAATGGTAGTGGTGTTCAATACACGCTCATGGGACCATCCTTTCTCTCCGCCATGTCCGATGTAATTCATGATCAACGCCCCATCTCTCACCTGCCGATCGATGGCGTCTTGCGCATCCGGATAGCGCTCACCTCCAGGTGTACTCTCTTGTGGATAAGCATCGAGATAAATCTTCACCACATCATATTCGGAGTGATTATCCGCCAATTTATCCGCATGTTCATCCGAATTCTGCATGTGCTCTATCTCCGTTGGACCACCATTCCCGTCCATGTCATCGGAAACAAAACAAATTCTATTTCGCCATCGACCATCATCACCCTCTGTGCCATCCGCGCAACCTGAATCGGACACCTCAGCGTTTGGTTGCTGTAAATAAGCTTCAACCTTATCCACCATGGCATTCGCCTCATCCACAGAGGAGCAAGCGATTCGTCCAACGCCAATCGCCATTTTGTCTCCAATGCCCTCTCCGTACTGATCCTCCAAAAAACCGAAGTAATCATCGCTCACGTAGCTTGATGTCGGACTGATGGAATTTTCGCTTTGGTAGGTAACAACAAATGGGGTGGCCATCAAATCAGAGCGATTGGCGAAGGTTCCATCTCCGAATAATTGAAGGTAACGAGGTGGCGCCCAGCCTCCTTGCATTGCACGATCACGCAACATCATCATGAGCATTTTTAGAGCCGTAGGATCCACGCTTCCACTTGAGAAATCATCGAAAACACCCCGTTGCGTAACC
>CAJQMI010000131.1 GCA_905479395.1 uncultured Flavobacteriales bacterium | reverse complement strand
TAGGTGGTGCCTTTATTCCACCCGCTGTGGGTGCGATTGCAGCCGTGTCCGGTTTTGCCATAGCACTTGGCCTTCCGGTCCTATGCTACTTGTATATCCAATATTTTGCTACGAAGGTGGCAGGAGCGAAGTGATTTTGCTTTTAACCGTTGTTTCAGGTGGATTGACTTGGGCATTTGGTAAGAATTGTAAAAAGTTTATGCACAAAGTCAACCTTTTCACAGGAAATGCTGTTCTTTCGTTGAGCGGAGCAGCTTTGTTTCGTATATTAAGTATCAAAGACTAAAGCTATGGCCCGGAAAAAGCGTGCAAAGGAATTGCAACCAAACATTAAAGTTCGACTTGATCGTCGAACCGTTATCACTGTGCGTGATGAGGAGAAACTGGCTTTCTGGAAAGAGAAGTATCCTGAACTTGAAGTATTGGAGAGCTAAATAGCCTCCGGTATATTTCGAATCCACGCGAGGTTCAAATCTGCGATGTGCAGACAATAAAAAAGCCGGAAGTAATCCGGCTTTTTTGTGGCTCAATGTGGCCCAATATGTATTCGGTGGATGGAATCCTTATGCCATCTCCTCCTGCTTCCATGGAGCGAAAGTCAATTGCTCTCGGCCTTTTTTGGTAAGGGTGTATCCGTTTTTGTTTTGAAGCATTCCGTCGAGGTACAAATTCGTAATGCGTTCGCCAATGCGCGCTTGACCCACACTCAAGTCTGTATCCGCTTCAATTCGCTTCCAAAAGTTTCGTTCCAACACAGCAAGACGAATGTGTGACTGTTGCTCTTGCTTGTATGTGTGGATGATGTCGAGGATCATGTAATCGTACTTGTCCATGGGTTGGGTGATTGTAGAGGTTAGGGTTTCGTTGTGAACGGCCTGGTGGCCTACGTCTGCAAAGTAGATGGCTACGCTCAGAAACATGGCTCCTCTGCCAATCGAAATATGAACGAATTGTTAACGACTGTAAGAAACATGTTGATGACTTGTGGATAGTGAAATTTTCAGGCCTGTAATCTCTTGAATATGATACAGGTAGCTTCACCCGAACAGGTCGTAGAAATCAGAGCTGTGGCATTTGCCAGCGGCCTCGGATGGATTTTCCGTTACTCAAGTGAGTTCTTAGAATGGACATGAATTCATTGCGTGGGATTTCGCACGCCCCGAGGCTTTCAAGATGGTTGTTTTGGATTTGGCAATCAATCGGTCCAAAGTGGTGCTTTCGTGCCCATTCGACGAGGTGAATGAAAGCTATTTTGGATGCGTTGCTTTCCGAGGAGTACATGCTTTCACCGAAGAACATATGCCCAATAGAAACGCCGTAAAGTCCCCCGATTAGTTGACCATTGCGCCAAGTCTCAAACGAATGGGCCAACCCCAGTTCATGCAGCCTGAGATACGCTTCAATGATTTCTTCGGATATCCAGGTTCCTTCGCCATTTTTTCTCAATTCACCACAATTGCGGAGAACAGCCTCAAAAGCTGTGTCTATTTTAATTTTATAGTCTCTGCGATTGAGCACATTTCGCATGCTCTTGGAAACTTTGAGATCTTCGAGGCGAAGGATGCAACGCTTCTCAGGAGCCCACCAAAGAATGGGGTCATTTTCTCCGTACCATGGAAAAACACCACTTTCGTAAGCGGCGATAAGGCGTGCTTCATTCAAGTCGCCTCCAATGGCCAATAGCCCTTCCCAAGCCTCCTCCAAAGGAGGGAAGCCAATGGAATCATCCAACATTGCGATACGGGGCTGGTCGGTCATCGGTAAAGTTCTTACCCGAAGATAGGCGCTGACTTTTGATTATTCCTCATTTTTGAACCATGATCACGCATCATCTCCGAATCATTCAAGTCTTGGCGAAAAGCATTGCCGTTGATGGCAATTCTTTTGGCAAAATTGCGGACGATTCTATGCCCTTTAAACGGCCAACCAAGTCCGAGGCTATGTCATTGGGTCACCGGATTCGCTTCGCCTCGGTCTTATTGGTTTTGATTCCTGAAAATGGTGAATGGTGCATTGCCTTGATGAAACGTCAGGAGTATCCAGGTGTGCACAGTGGACAAATATCAATCCCAGGAGGTGAGGAAGAGGATTCGGACGCCGATTCGATGGAAACTGCTTTGCGTGAATTTGAAGAAGAGATGGGCATTGCGATTGATCGGAACGCTGTTTTTGCGCAAATGACAGAGCGCTACATTCCCCCGAGCCAGTTCGTTGTCACTCCCTTTTTGGCAGTTTTTGCGGAAGAGCCAATCTGGGAAATTGATGAGACAGAAGTGTCCGAGGTTCTGATTGTCCCTGTTCAGAATCTTTTGCGGAACAATGCGCTTGCAAACACAGAGATACCGATGGCGTCAGGTCAGGTAGTCACGCTTCCAGCATACAGTTTCGAGGGGCATGTGATTTGGGGCGCCACGGCAATCATGTTGACTGAATTTGTAGCGGCTTGGAAGAGCAGTTTTTCAGATCCTGAAGCAGCTACCATTTGCCCGATGTGACTTCCTGTATGATGTGCTTTACTTTTGCAGCATGAATTCGATTGTTCAACTTATCTCTGGCCCTGAAGCAAACGCTCTCAATGCTCTAGAAACGGCTCGTGAAACCGGAAACATTCAATGGGTACGCCCAATGTTAGAGGCATTTCGTGATCGCACCGAAGAAGGGTTGCGCCAGGAAATTGGTTCCATGCTCGGCGCATTAAAGGTCTCGGAAGGAGCTGAAGTCATGGGTGATGCCCTCGAGGATCCGGAGTTTGCGGAGGTGCATGCGGATATCATCGGTTTTTTATGGAGTTGCGGATTTCAATCCGAAAATCATCTACGCTCAGTGGTGCATTGTGCAGGAGAAGGTGACTTCAGGTGTGCTATGGAGGCGCTGACCTGGATAGAGGAGCTGGAGTCTGTGAATGATGAGAATGCTCTGTGGGATGTTTTGCTTCTCATCCGTGGCATCATTGAAGAAGGGCGTGAGGATGGAACACACCCCTTATTTGAGGCGATGCACAAAGCACTCAGTGCTTTGGAAAAGCAGCAATAAAAACGCTGCAGAGATTACGTCTGAATCACTCCGGTTCGGAAAGGTTCAATGGGCGCGTGGCTGGACATTTCGATGCCGCTGCTGATCCAATGACGTGTCTCCTCCGGATCAATGATAGCGTCCACCCATAACCGCGCAGCAGCATAGATTGGGGAGGTTTGTTTCTCATAGCGTGATGCTATTTCGTCGAAAAGCTTTTTTTGTTCGGCTTCATCAGGCTTTTCGCCCTGTTTCTTGAGCCGAGCTATTTCAATCTGTTGCAGCACTTTTGCGGCCTGTTCTCCGCCCATTACTGCGAGTTTGGCGGATGGCCATGCTACAATGAGCCTTGGGTCGTAAGCTTTTCCACACATGGCATAGTTGCCAGCACCGTAGCTGTTGCCAACGATGACCGTAAACTTCGGCACAGTTGAATTGGCAACTGCATTGACCATTTTGGCGCCATCCTTGATGATACCGCCATGCTCGCTTCTTGACCCCACCATGAATCCGGTCACATCTTGCAGGAAGACGAGAGGAATCCCTTTTTGATTGCAATTCATGATGAATCGTGCAGATTTATCAGCGCTGTCGGAGTAAATCACACCGCCAAATTGCATGCCATCTGTTTTGGATTTGACCAATTTCCGTTGATTGGCAACAATTCCAACGCTCCAGCCATCGATGCGAGCGTAACCAGTTATGATGGTCTTCCCGTATTCCTTTTTGTATTCTGTGAAAGAATCGGCGTCAACAAGTGATCTGATCAGTTCATGGGTTGCATACGGCTGATTGCGTTTTCCGGGCAACACGCTGCAGATACCCTTGCCATTTGGATCACATGCATTGATTCGACTGAATCCGGCCACATTCGCTTCGGTGTTCTGATGGCCCATGAGTTTGCGAATGGTTTGCAAAGCTTCCTCATCATTTTTGCATTTGTAATCGGTCACACCGCTGATGCTGCTATGGGTTTCAGCACCTCCGAGCGTTTCATTGTCAATGTCCTCACCAATCGCTGCTCGCACCAAAAAGCTGCCAGCCAAGAAGATGGATCCCGTGCCCTCTACAATGAGCGCTTCATCACTCATGATGGGCAGGTAGGCTCCTCCGGCAACGCAAGAACCCATTACTGCTGCAATTTGTGGGATCCCCATTGCGCTCATCTTTGCATTGTTTCGAAACATCCGCCCGAAGTGCTCTTTGTCTGGGAAAATTTCATCTTGCATGGGCAAGAAAACCCCAGCGCTGTCGACCAAATAAATGATTGGAATGCGGTTTTCCATTGCGATTTCTTGGGCCCGTAAATTCTTCTTTCCTGTGATTGGAAACCAAGCTCCAGCTTTCACGGTCGCGTCGTTTGCTACAGCAATGACGGTTTTTCCAGTAACCTGGCCAATTTGAACCACGACACCACCGGCAGGGCAGCCGCCATGTTCTTCATACATGCCATCTCCCGCCAGTCCTCCGATTTCGATTGGGCGTGAGCCTGGATCAAACAGCAATTCAAGCCGCTCTCGAGCCGTTTTTTTTCCTTTCGCGTGTTCTTTATCAATGCGTTTTTGACCTCCACCTTTTGCTGCAATTTGAATGCGATCTCGAATGGGAACCCAAAGCAGGCGCATAGCGTCTTCGTTCCGATTGGCCTCTATGGATTGAGAAGAATGATTGTTCGGCATGTGGTAAAGTTAAGTGGAGCGGTACCTTTGTACCATCGTGCAATGGAAGTTCATTTTACGGAATCCCCGCCTTCGGGTTGCATTCGCCTTGGTTTCAGCCATGGTGGTCGGATGTCAGGTGCCTGCGGAAAACCCGAATGGCAGCTGTGACTTGGCATTTAAATACCTGTCACCCGAAGTAGCTCAGGGATTTCGATGGAAAAAACTCTCTGATCCGGAGGGTCGTGAGGTGCTTTCGTGCCTCGAAGTTTTTAACGTCGCTTTTGAGGAAGTAGCCACTACGATATACCGTGATTCAGTTGCGTTCCATTCAGATCCATGTCCAAAAGGTGAGCGAGTGGTCTTGAATGCCGCATCTCGGGGCATTGCCACGTTGAGTACAACCCACGTCGCATTGTTGGAGGCTTGGGATGATTCGTTGGATCATTGGGCGGGAGGGGCTTTTGTGGACTACATTCAATCAGGTCAGGCGAAAGTGTGCCTGATGAAAGGAGAGGCTGTCGATTATCGTGGCACTCCTGAGTGGGATTTGGAGATGCTGGTTTCACATCCACCTTCTGCGCTCTGCATTTATCCTTTTGGCAATCCCATCAATGATGCAACATGGTCTGCCACGATTCCAATAGTTCCAATTTTAGAATACCTCGAGCCTCATCCTCTGGGACGGGCGGAATGGATGAAGGTATTTGGATGGTTGGTGGATGATGTTTCACTATTGCAGGCCAATTTAGCATTCGATGAGGTAGCGAGACGGTACGAATCGATTCGCCTGGTTGCTAAAAGGCAGGAGCCGCTCCAGGTGTTTACAGGCAGTGTTGAGCAAGGAGAGTGGCATGCTCCTGGAGGAGAAAGCTTCATCGCGTCTTTGCTTGAAGATGCGGGATTATCGTACGTTTTTCAAGATCGATTGGGACGAGAGAATGTGCGCATTCCACTCGAAGAAATGATCGAAATTGGAAGGAAGGCTGACGCTTGGGGTTTGGTGTTGCATCACTCAGGCAGCGAACTCACCATTTCGGAACTGCTTCAGAAGGATGATCGCAATCGGTTGGTGCTTCCCGATTCTCGGCGCGTGTTTGTTGCCAATACATCGCAGTGCGATTACTTCGGATGGTGGGTTGCTAGGCCAGATGTGATGCTCGAGAATCTGACATGCTTGTTTGAAGGCAGTTCGTGTTCAATGGATATGGAACCGTGTTTCAAGTGGCTAGCGGAATGAAATATAGCGGAATCATTGGGCTTGCTTTTGCAGCAATTTTGATTTTGTCGATCAGTCATTTGCTCTGGGGTTCGACGACCATGGATTGGGGTAGTTTGGGTTCTTGGTTTGGTTCGTCACCGGAGCTTGCGGCGACCGTGTTTTTCGAAGTCCGTCTGCCCAGGGTATTGATGGCGATTGCCGCTGGAGCGGGTTTGGGGATTTCGGGATTGATGATGCAAACCTGGTTTCACAACCCGCTGGCCGGTCCGTCTGTCCTGGGAGTGACGTCTGGTGCAGGCATGGCCGTGGCCTTGGTTGTTTTGACGGGCATGGGTGGTGGTTGGTTGGTCAATTCTATTGCTGCCAGCGTGGGAAGTTGGTTGGCCCTGGCTTTGGTGTGGGGCGTTTCAACGCGATTCCGGGGACTGGCTTCTTTGCTTATTTTCGGACTTATGCTGAATTATGTTTTGGGTGCGCTTGTGACTGTCTTGCAGGCGGAAGCAAAAGAGAATGCACTGCAGCAATTTGTGTTTTGGGGAATGGGGACTTTTGGGCAAGCCACCCTGTTAACAGCTGGGGTCGTAATGTTGCTTGTTGTAATTGCCATTTTCATGGCTTTCAGCCTGCATCAAAACTTAGACAAGTGGACTATGGGCGAAATCACAGCTCGAAGCATGGGCGTGGACGAATCTCGTTTGCGTCAGTTGCTCATTCTTTTAACGGGCTTATTGGCAGGATCAATCACGGCGGTCTGCGGTCCAGTAGCATTTTTAGGCCTCGCGACGCCTCATCTGGTCAAACTGCTCACTCCGCACCGAAGCCACCGCCGTTTGATTCCGATGACAGCCTTGATTGGGGCCTTATTGGCGTTGGTCGCTGATTGGGGTGTCAAGGGACTGGGGGTTTTTGAAGGTGGGTGGCCCTTGAACGCGGTGCTCTCGCTCTTGGGCGCTCCAATGGTGATTTGGGTGCTCATCAAAAGGAATTTCACTCACTCATGAACGGCAGCAACCAACACACCGCCGATCAGGTCATTCAAGCATCTGATTTGTCTGTGGGGTATCATGGTCACCTCAATGTATTGTCCAATTTGTCCTACGAATGGAAGGGCCGTGGCATCCATTTGATCATCGGAGAGAATGGCTCCGGCAAGAGCACCTTGATCAGAACTTTGGCAGGTCTCCAATCTCCCATGGCTGGGTTGGTAAAATGGAATGGTGAGGATGTGGCATTGATTTCATCACCGCGTCGCGTGTCGAATATGGCATTTGTGCAGAGCATTCCTCCTCGACAATCTGAATTGACTGTTTCTGAGGCATTGGCTTTGCATGAGCCAAATCAAAATAAAGTTGATGACTTGCTGGATGCTTTTAATTTGGGAGAAATGCACATGAAATCACTTTGCGACTTGAGTGATGGGCTAGCGCAACGCGTGATGTTGGTCCGAGCAATATTGCAGGATACACCATGGATTTTATTGGATGAGCCAACGGCTTTTTTCGATGTAAAGTCGCGCCAAGTGATGTGGTCTCAATTGTCTGCATTGGTAGCCAAAGGAAGGCACGTTATGGTCTCGAGTCACGACTATCATTTGCTTGAAGGCAATCCGGATTTGATGAGCGTCACGGCGATAGGAGCGGATGGATTAGAGGCACTTGATCCTGCAGGGTCATTTGAATCTTGGAATGCCAGCATTTAAGCCAATAAGTTTAGCAAGTTTGGCAATTGGCTGCACCGACTTTAGGGGTGAGGCTTCGTAGATTTGCAGCAACCTTTGCGCCATGCCCTCGATTGCTCGTATGATCTTTTCCTTTCTCTTCTTGTCCGCCATTCTGGCGAGCATTGAATGGCTTTCATTTCGACTGTTGAATCGGAGATTGGAACAGCACCCAAACTGGCACCAAATTCGTTTGGCTTGGCTTTGTTTGGTCGTTCTGATTTGGATTGCATTTGTAATCAATGGTTTCATGTGGCCGACATGGCGTTCAACGCATCCTAGGTTGCTCAGTGTGATGTCCATTTCATTCTTCGTTATGTTCATTCCGAAGTTGGTTATGGCCCTGTTTGAGTCCTTGGAAATTGTACGTACTGGAGGCTTCAAGCTCTTCAATCAAGTTTCGGGAAGCTCGCGTCCCATTTCAAGGGAATCTTTTTTGACACAATTGGGATTGGGAGCCGCCGGACTCACTTTTGCTGGTTTTTTGTATGGGGTTACATGGGGCAAATACGCCTACCGCGTGGAGCATGTCAAAGTTCCAATGCCCAATTTGCCGCCGGCTTTTGATGGGTTTAAAATGGTGCAAATCTCGGATGCACACTTGGGCAGTTTTGTGGATACGCCTCGTCCGGTTTTGGAGGCGCTTGAGCAGATCAACAATCTTGCGCCAGACGTTATTCTCTTCACAGGTGATTTGGTGAATACCCATGCGGATGAGGCAGAGCAGTGGATTGAAGCATTCAGTCGATTGCATGCACCTCTCGGGAAGTTCTCCATAATGGGAAACCATGATTATGCGGATTACGGACCTTTTGAAGAGTCTGAACGCGAAGTGAGCCGCAAACGAATCAAAGAAATTCACCAAGAAATGGGCTTTCGCCTGTTGCTAAATGAGCACCATCACTTTGAACGTGAAGGTGAGCGAATCGCACTGATCGGCGTTGAGAATTGGGGCAAGGGTTTCAGAAGAAGCGGTGACTTGAGTGCCGCATTAAAGGGGAGCGATGCTGAGTCTTTGTGCTCTGTGTTGATGAGCCACGATCCGACGCATTGGGAAGAGCAAGTGATGGACGGACAGGCCCCAATTGAACTCACGCTCAGTGGTCACACACACGGCATGCAGTTTGGCATCGAAATTCCTTGGTTGGGCATCAAGTGGTCCCCAAGCCAATGGCGCTATAAACGCTGGGCCGGTTTGTACAAAGAGTCCAACCAATTCTTGCACATCAATCGTGGCTTCGGCGTTCTTGGCTTCCACGGCCGCGTGGGGATGCCTCCAGAAATTACTGTATTGGAAATCGAGCGGGCATAAATTGCTTCGACGTAATATTGCGGGAGAAATCCCCGAAATCAAAAATCATGTCAGACGAGAAGAAGGTCATTTTTAGCATGCACAAGGTCAATAAAGTGACCCCTGCAGGCAAGCAGATCTTGAGGGATGTGACCTTGGGCTTCTACCACGGTGCAAAAATTGGAATTCTCGGTGCAAACGGCGCCGGTAAGTCGACGGTGATGCGAATCATCGCGGGACTGGATGAGGCCTACACGGGTGACGTCACCTGGTCGCCAAACATTTCGGTAGGTTATTTGTCGCAAGAGCCCGAATTGGACGAAAGCAAAACGGTGCGCGAAATCGTGGAGGAAGGCACCGCCGAAATTGTTGCAGTGCTCAAGGAGTACGAAGAGATCAATGCGAAGTTCATGGACGAGGAAATCTTGAACAGCCCCGATAAGATGGAGGCCTTGATCAACCGTCAAGCTGAGGTTCAAGATCGAATTGATGCGCTGAATGCATGGGAGTTGGACACCAAGTTGAACATTGCCATGGACGCTTTGCGCTGCCCTCCTGACGATGCGAAGGTGGAGTCGCTTTCTGGAGGAGAACGTCGCCGGGTGGCCCTTTGCCGTTTGCTTTTGCAGCAACCGGATGTTTTGCTTTTGGACGAGCCGACCAACCACTTGGATGCGGAATCCATTGACTGGTTGGAGCAGCATTTGGAACAATACTCAGGCACTGTTTTGTGCGTCACCCACGACCGTTATTTCTTGGACAATGTGGCCAAGTGGATTTTGGAATTGGATCGTGGAGAAGGAATTCCTTACGAGGGCAATTATGCTTCTTGGTTGGAGCAAAAGACAAAACGTCTTGCTCAAGAAGAAAAGCAAGCTTCCAAACGTCAAAAGGAATTGGAACGCGAGTTGGATTGGGTAAAGCAGTCCCCCAAAGGTCGCCGCGTAAAAAACAAAGCCCGCGTCAACAATTATGAAAAAATGCTTGCCGAGGGAACCAATGAGAAGGACGCTCGCTTGTCCATTCCCATTCCCAATGGGCCTCGATTGGGCAACCTCGTCATTGAGGCTGAAAAACTCCAAAAAGCATTTGGCGATAAGTTGTTGATCGAAGATTTGAATTTTAGCCTACCGCCTGCGGGCATCGTGGGAGTCATCGGTCCTAACGGTGCAGGAAAGACCACCTTGTTTCGCATGATCATGGACGAGGAAAAGCCCGATAACGGCTCATTCAAAAAGGGAGAAAGTGTTGAAATTGGCTATGTCGACCAACGGCATGCATCAATCGATCCCGACAAAACAGTTTGGGAAGTGGTGAGTGGTGGAACCGATCAATTGGACATTGGCGGCAAATTGTTCAATAGCAGAGCTTACGTGTCTAAGTTCAACTTCAACGGTTCTGATCAACAAAAGAAGTGCGGCGTACTGTCTGGAGGAGAGCGCAATCGATTGCACTTGGCCATGACGTTGAAAACAGAGGCCAACGTGCTCTTGTTGGACGAGCCTACAAACGACATCGACGTTGATACCCTACGCGCACTGGAAGAGGGAATTGAATCATTTGCGGGATGCGCCGTGGTCATTTCACACGATAGGTATTTTTTAGACCGAATTTGCACGCATATTCTCGCCTTCGAAGGGGACTCTCAGGTTTATTGGTTCGAAGGCACGTATAGCGAGTACGAGGAGAATAAAAGGAAACGTCTCGGTCAAGTTGGCCCTCAACGGGTGAAATACCGCAAGCTTGTCCGCGACTGATTACGTCGGACGATTTGCCCCAACGCCTTCGGGGCCTTTGCACTTTGGTTCCATCGTAGCAGCGGCTGGATCATGGTTGGACGCAAGGTCGGAAGGAGGTCAATGGAGGCTGCGAATTGATGACTTGGACCAGCCTCGGGTGGCGAAAGGTTCGGTTGACGCCATTTTTCACATTCTTGAAAAGTACGGGCTTGATTGGGATGGAGAGCCTGTTTATCAGTCCACACGCTTTGATCGGTACCATGATGTGGTCGAGCAACTCTCATCGTTGGGACGCACATATTTTTGCAATTGCACCCGCAAGGATTGGCAAAATCAAGAAGTTTATCCCAGTACTTGCCGCTCCTTGAACCATCTAAAAGGGCGGGCTAGAAGATATAGATCATCGGACGGTCAGGTTTCCTGGCATGATTTGGAACAGGGCCTGACAAAGGTGAATGTCAGATCAGATGTGGGTGATTTCTTGCTAATAAATGCGCACGGTATTTATAGCTATCAATTGGCGAATGCGACTGATGACGTGGATATGGGCGTCACAAATGTGGTGCGCGGAGCTGATTTGTTAACTGTAACAGCAGCTCATATCATGATTCAGCAGGCCATTGGAAACGATTCAATTCGTTACAAGCATTTGCCTCTCGCATTGTCTGCAGATGGTCAAAAGATTTCCAAAGCTACATTGGCTCCTGGTGTGACCATTCAGAACGCTCCAGAGACCTTGCAACGAGCATTTGCTCATTTGGGAATGGAAAGCATTCCTTTGGACGAACCTCGTAACATGTTATCTACGGCCTTGTCGAAATGGCCCATGCGCCAATAAATGCAGGCGACTGGCGAAAAGCGGAGTCAATTTCCAACGAGATTTTCGACCATTTCAATCATTGCTGAAAATTCGTCTTCGTCAAAGAGCCGTGTTAAAAATACAATTTCACCTCGATTGTTGACCACAACGTTGCGGGTGACTCCAGATTTTGGCGCGGCGATTGAATAAAAAAGCGAACCATTTGGATCCGGAGCAATGGGGTAGGTGATGCCCATTTGTGCTCCAAAGTCGATCACCTTTTCTTTTGATTCGTCCAAATCCACTCCCAATAGAACAAAGTTTTGGTCGCGAAAAGGTTGCCAAACTTCTTGCTCGAGATGAGGCATTTCTTTCCGGCAAACGCCACACCAGGAAGCTGTGAATTGCAGGATGTAGGTTGTTCCGAGCAAAGATTCCCGTGTGAAAGTGTTGCCTTGAGTATCCTCGAGCTCGAACGCAGGGACGTAATCACCGAGTTTGACGATGTAGCCGCGATCATCGGGAGCCTGCGCATGCAATGATTTGGTCGTCGCGAGAATGATAAGGAACAGAAGTGTGAGGGAATGTTTCATTTCTTAAGGCTGACAGGGCAAAAAAGGACGAGGCAATCCACAATCTTGGTTTGTCTCATAGAGAAGTGTTCCGCTGATCTCTTCAGCGTTGATTGCATTCTGAATAAAATCGGCACAAGTAGCGATGCAAGTTGAATCACTCAGCAGCGTGTTGGCTAGGTCGTGTCCTGCGTTGAGGTAGGCATGTAACTGCACTTGTGGCAAACATTCGGCAAGTGCTCCACCGCCGTGAAGCAGTAAGGCTCCTGATTCGTTGCGATTGCAACAATGATGGATGGCCTCACCATACGGAACCAATGCATCGCAGGTTCCATGGAAGGCTAAAAGTGGTGTTGGATTGGTTGTCTTTATCGGTTCCATCGCACCGCTGATGCTGATGACACCTTGTATGTCGACCAACTGTCGCTTGTATGCAGCATGAAGCACCGCATGGCCTCCTGCAGAGCTTCCGCCGATTACAATGCCATTGGGATAGTCTGGCTTCAGAAGGGCAATGGCTTGTTCGAGATCTGCTGCTGCGGCTTGAATCGCGGCACGCTTTTCATCATTGGGAATGTCGCAGTGAAACCCTCTTCCTTGTTGCAGTAGCCGGTAATCAATGGAGGCTACGTCGATTCCGTGTTTGGCCAGTGCTGTGCAAAATTGCGCATTCAGTGGGTGATTGCGAGAGCCAGAAAAGAATCCGCCACCGTGCACAAACACAAACAGACTTTTGGAGAGGCCGACTGATGACGGCACGGGGCTGGAATGCAAATCGAGTTGCAGCGGAGTGACCTGATCAGCGGCCCAAAACTCAAGCGTTTTGAGGCCAATGGTGGGCTCTTCCGAAGGGCTGTTCGATGCAAGCAGGAATCCCAACGATGCGAGGGCAACAATCAATGAGAGAGCTGTGAGACGCACAACGATTCGGTTATGTGGCCTCTTTCTTTAGGCTAGAGGTAGACGACCGCGGATGAAAATGTTCGATCTGATCCCGAAGGAATGTTCGGTCCAGATGCGTGTAGATTTCAGTGGTTGCGATTTGCTCGTGGCCCAACATCTCTTGAACGGCTCTCAAATCCGCTCCGGCTTCAATGAGGTGGGTGGCGAAGCTGTGGCGAAATGTATGTGGCGAAATGCTTTTTCTGATTTGCGCTTGGATGGCCACGCGACGCAACATGGTGAATGCCATTTGTCGGCTCAGGCCTCTTCCTTGGCGTCCGAGAAAAACAGTGTCTTCATATCCTTTCATCGGTATGATTTGGGACCGATACTCTGAGAGATAATCATCGATGGCTTGAAGTGCTGTTGTTCCAACTGGAATGGTGCGGACCTTGTTTCCCTTTCCGATAACTTGGACGACCTTATCGATAAAGTCGACTTTGGAGAGCTGTAATTCGCATAATTCTGTGACCCGGAGTCCACAGCTGTATAGAACTTCAAGCATGGCCTTGTTGCGGACACCTTCGCGTCGTGAGAGGTCAATTGCTGAAATGATTCGGCTTACTTCTTCGACGCTGAGTACATCTGGAAGCTTGCGTTCTGGACGAGGAGAGGACACCAATTCGACCGGGTCGGTATGGATGATATTCTCCAGTCGCAAGTACTTGGAATAGCTGCGAATGCCTGAAAGCATGCGGGCCTGGCTATTTCTTGCAATTTCTCGATCGAACAAATGCTGCATGTATTTTTGCACGGCATTTGTGTCGAGTGCTCCCGGATGCAGAACGGATAGTTCGCTGGTGCAAAATTTCGAGAATTGCTTAATGTCTCGCAGGTATGCGGCAATGGAATTTTCGCTGAGGCCTCTTTCGAGCCTCAGGTGATCTTCGTACCCATTGATGGTTGATTTCCAATCTGATTGAACCGTAGACATTAGGGTATCCAATTTTGTTTTGTAGTCAGCAATGCTTCCTGCACCGTGATCCTTCGATTGCCGCGATATGCTGTCACGAAGGGGCCAGGCAAATCATGATTCGCTCTTATTTCAATGCGTGCGTCGCGAGCAGATTTGTACTGGGCGAACGAGCCTGTGATGTATTTGATCCATTCTTCGTGCTCCTCAATCATCAAGGCATTCGTGAAGTTGTAGCGTTGTGCAAAATGAGATGCATCAACTCGCTGGTGAGATGCAAGCACCTGCACCTTGAATCGAATTGATTTCAATTGCTCGGTGCTTTCCGTTTCGATCTTTGCGATTGAGGAGGAAGTTGCTTCTGGAGCCTGCACGGGTTCTGTCACTTCAGATGTTGGAGCCACCACGGTTGGCGCAGCCACGGTTGGATTCTTGGAAACATTCGCCGGTGTTTCCTCAGAAATCATTTCAGACGCCGGCTCACGGGGTGCCTTCAAATCAGGAATCTGAATTTCCTTGACAGATCCGCCGATCACCGTATAGACTTTTCCAATGACAGAATTCTTGCATGATTCGACATTTCCCATCATTCGATAACTCACTTCAAAATCGGAGGGAGGAGCCTGTTGCCAAACGTAAAGAATTGATTGCTCGTAAACATCGCGCAAACTGGCATTGGCATCTGCAAGTGGCTCAGCGGCACATTGCGCTCCAATGGTTTCCTCAACCTTTAAGAATTGACCTTCTTCATGACCGCTAATTGAAAGTGTCATTTGTCCAACATCAGGACCTTCGCTCTGCCAACTCCTCGTGACAGTCAATTCTGTTGTGTCGTTGAAATTGGGAGCTGCTTCATCTGTTGCAGTTCGCAATGAGATGTGATGCGGCTCGAACTCGATGTCCTTCCGTGTGCCGCGAGCGATATAAGAGAACCACTGAGTGACTGTTCCTCCTTGAAATTCAGAGGTAGCCGTTAGCCTCATTTTGAGGTAGATGGTTTCATCGGGATCGGTTTCCACCCAGATGAATTTGCCACGGCCATTTTCAAATGTGAATGACGCGCCTGCATTTTCGATGGATTCAGCAATGATTCCGGCAGGAAATTGGACTTGGAAACGAGCGAACCCTCCCGATGAGCCGGTTTCAAGGCTCCATGTCGCGGTGGCTGTTTCGCCCGTAAGAAGCTCAGCGGGGAGATCGTGTTCCTCGACAATGCCGTGATTGATGACTCCTGCGATGAGCAAGGGCTGAATCAATAGGCCGATGAGCCATGTGTAGGGAGGAAAAGCTGTTCCGAGCATTGATGCAAGCTATTTCGAAGCTGCGTTTGATTGTCGGTGGAACTTGAGAATTCTAAACAGTCAAGTGTGAGTGAAATCGCGTCTCCCACAGGAGGGGTAGGGATAAAAAAATAGTCCTGCCCCAACGTTTTGGAGCAGGACCAACTTAACCAAATTATCACTTGATGCTTGGCGCGATGGCCAAACTCACTTAAAACCATTACAAACCTAGAGGCTTGAATAACGCTAAAACGGCTATCTTGAATTGGTTATTGACACGAACGCGTTAAAAAGTGTAGCTATTTGATTTTCCTTCATTGTCATCTATCTTTGCGCCCCGTTAAGGATAACACAAGAGAACATGAAAGAAGGAATCCACCCAGAGAGCTACCGTGAGGTTGTATTCAAGGATATGTCGAATGAATATGCATTCTTGAGCCGTTCGGCGGCGACGACGAAGGAAACGATCCAATGGGAAGATGGCAACGAATACCCACTGATCAAAGTGGAGGTGAGCCATAAGTCGCATCCTTTCTACACAGGGAAGGCGCAATTTGTGGACACTGCGGGACGTATTGATAAGTTCCGTCAGAAGTACCAGAAGTTTGATAAGAAAGCTCCTGCTGAAGGAGAAAGTGCTCCAGAAGAATCGTGATTGCAGGATTCTTGTGATATAAAAAAAGCCCTCTGATGAGGGCTTTTTTTATGGCCAAAAGGGGCGTGAGCGATACCGGGTGGACGTGCGGACTGAAAACGGTGCTCTCAAGAGCGATTACTTAAGGGGTGACAATCGCGTGATTTCTAAGCCGTAACCGATGTTTCCAATTGGTCGGTCTGTGTCAGTAAGCACATTGAGTTTCCGTATTCCAAGATGACGAATGATTTGAGCTCCAATTCCGTAATCTTTGGTGTCCATCGGAGCATGAGAGGCCTCGCTCGCTTTTCGACTCTTTTCGAATGCGAGTAGTTCTTTGGATAGTCCGTTGCTTGAATCGCTTTTGTTGATGTAGATAATGGCCCCTTTTCCTTCTTTTTCAATGCGCTTCATAGCGGAATGCAACTTTGGGCCTTTTCCAAAATCAAGCATTTGAAATGCATCTCCAAGCAAGTTGCTGCTGTGCACGCGAATCATCACTTCTTCTTCGTCGCTCCAATCGCCTTTTACAAGAGCTAGATGTTCGATGTCATTTGTGAGTTGTCGAAATGCAACGGCCTTAAATGAGCCGAATGCGGTATTGATTTCAGTCTCCACGGTTCGTTCAATGAGCGTTTCGTGTTCTAGCCTGTACTCGATTAGGTCAGCAATTGAGACCAGTTTTAAATCGAATTTCTTTGCCAATTCACGGCACTGGGGAAGCCGGGCCATGGTTCCGTCTTCATTCATGATTTCCACGATGACACCTGCGGGTTCAAATCCAGCAAGCCGTGAAAAATCGATGGCAGCCTCTGTATGCCCTGCGCGACGGAGAACACCGCCGCGACGAGCACGCAACGGGAAGATGTGTCCGGGTCTCCCGAGTTCTTCGTTTTTCGTTGCTGGATTGATCAGGGCTTTGATGGTTTTTGCCCTGTCTTGAGCTGAAATTCCCGTTGTGCAGCCATGCCCCAGTAAATCAACAGAAACGGTGAAGGGGGTCTCGAATGCGGCATTGTTCGAGGGGACCATGAGTTCCAATTCCAATTCGTCACAACGGTCCTCCACCAAGGGCGCACAAATTAACCCGCGTCCATGGGTCGCCATAAAATTTACGACTTCCGGTGTGGCATGCCGCGCAGCCACTAGGAAATCACCTTCATTTTCGCGGTCTTCATCGTCAACGACAATGATGACTTCTCCTCTGCGGATGGCTTCGATGGCCGCTGGAATGTTGTCCAGTTCATTCATGGCACAAAAGTAAGGATTAGAAAGGGGATGTGTGCCCTAAATTTGCACCATGATTTTACCGATAGTTGCATACGGGGATTCGATGTTGAAGGCGGAGGCCACAGAGCTCGCTAAGCCCCATGACGGTTTGGCAGATTTGATAGCGAACATGTGGGAGACCATGTACGATGCGGATGGCGTAGGTCTTGCTGCGCCTCAAATAGGCCAGTCCATTCGCGTCTTCGTGTGCGATGGTTCTCCGTTTGCAGAAGGAGAGAGAGGGGATGCTTCATGCGAAGCGTTCAAACGCGTGATGATCAATCCGGTCATCTTTGAGGAGTCTGAAGAGCTTTGCGACATGGAAGAAGGCTGTCTCTCTATTCCGGGCATTCGAGAGTCTGTGGAGCGTCCGGTTTCCATTGGGGTTGAATATTACAATGAGAATTGGGATTTGGTCGAAGAGCAGCTTTCGGGGCTTGCGGCTCGAATTGTTCAGCATGAAAATGATCACCTCGATGGAATGCTGATCACCGATCACATTGCTCCGATGCGACGAAGACTGCTGCATGGTAAGTTGCGCGACATCGGAAAAGGCAAAGTGCCTGTTAGTTACCGAATGCGCTTTCCTCAGCAGCGAGGAAGATGAATTTAAGCCGTCACTCTTTGGCATTGGGAATCCTTTTTGGTTCAGCAATCGTTCTCTCAGGTTGCAACTTTTTAGAGTCTTCGAGTTCGTCAAGCGATTGCTCTGCACGCAAGCAATCCATAGAAAAAATGGAGGGAGAGTTGTTCGAAGCTTCTGCTCCCGTCAACCCTTCGTTGCGCGCTTCATTGATGAAGTCTTATGCAGACTTCTCGAACCATTGCCATGACGCTCCGGAGACTCCAGAGTTCCTTTTTCGTCGAGCTGACTTGCTTCGGTCTGCGGGGCAATATCAGGAGGCGATGACGCAATTGCGCGATATCCATGACCACCACAAGGACTTCGATAAGCGTCCAATTTGCGCGTTTTTGGTTGGTTTCATCGCTGAGGTTGAGCTGAATGATCGAAAACAAGCTCGGAAAATCTACGAACAAGTGATTGAGCTTCACCCTGAAAGTGACGCTGCGGTATGGGCCAAACAATCGATCGAGAATTTAACGGTTCTGCCTTAGGAAATCTGGTCGATGCAGTATTCGTAAATGCAATGCCAATTTGCAAGGCTTAAGTCATTTGGGCTTCATACTTTTGTGCTCAAATTTTATTCAAGATGGGACAAAAGTTCAGAGCGGGAGTGTTAAGCGGTGAAGAAGTGCGTGCAGTTTTTCAAGACGCACAAAAGAATCAGTACGCCCTCCCAGCAGTCAATGTGATCGGTTCAAATTCAATCAACGCCGTACTTGAGTCAGCACGTGATTTGAATTCTCCCGTCATCGTACAGTTTTCGAATGGTGGCGCAGTGTTTAACGCTGGAAAGGGATTGAAAATGGATGATCAGCAAAACGCCATTCTTGGTTCCATTGCCGGAGCGCATCATGTTCACACCCTCGCGGAGGCCTATGGTGTGCCGGTAATTTTACATACCGATCACTGCTCTCGCAAATTGTTGCCTTGGATTGATGGGCTTTTGGATGCCAGCGAAGCACATTTTGAAAAAACAGGAGCTCCTCTGTTCAGTTCGCATATGATTGATTTGAGCGAAGAGCCTATTGAAGAGAACATTGCGACATGCAAGTCCTATCTGGAGCGTATGCATAAAATGGGCATGTTCCTGGAAATTGAACTTGGGGTAACAGGCGGAGAAGAAGATGGTGTCGATAACACGGACATTGATAGCAGCAAGCTTTACACTCAGCCAGAGGAAGTGGCTTTTGCTTACGAGGAGTTGAATTCTGTGAGCGACCAGTTTACTGTCGCGGCAGCATTTGGAAACGTCCACGGGGTATACAAACCTGGAAATGTGAGCTTGACGCCAAAAATATTGGACAACAGCCAGAAGCATATTGAGCAAAAATTCAACACCGGAAGCAACCCTGTGGACTTTGTCTTTCATGGTGGAAGCGGGTCGAGTGTGGAAGAGATTCGCGAGGCCATTTCTTATGGTGCCATCAAGATGAACATCGATACGGACATGCAATGGGCATTTTTGAGTGGAATTCGTGATTATGTCGATCACAATCATGATTACCTCAATACCCAGATTGGAAATCCAGAAGGGGCAGAAGTACCGAACAAGAAAAAGTATGATCCCCGTGTTTGGCTCCGCCAAGGTGAGACGTATTTCAGTGCACGTTTAAAGCAAGCATTTGAGGATTTGAATTGCTTGAATCGAAACGCCTAATGTTGAAGCCTTTTCACTTGAGTGCGTCCGAAGCGCATCAGCGCCTGCAGGAGTTGGCAAAAGTGGACGGTCAGCGAGCCGTCACCGAGTTTTTTTCTGAAGATCCGAATCGCTTTCATTCGATGCATGCCGAAACAGCTGGGCTGTTGATGGATTGGTCAAAGCAACGCATCTCAAAATCTACGATGAAGGCGTTGCATGAGCTGGCGTCTGAAGCTGATTGGCAAAAGGGCCGCAAAGCCTTGTTTTCCGGAGATCCAATCAATCAAACAGAAGGGCGTGCTGTTTTGCACATGGCGATGCGTGCCGAAGCAGGCGATTCATTCAATGTGAATGGCCTCGACGTGATGCCTGATGTATTGGAAGTTCGAGAAAAAATGTTGGCGTTTGCTGATGAGGTGCGTTCTCAACCTGCGATTCGAAATGTCGTGAACATTGGGATTGGCGGTTCTGATCTTGGACCGCTCATGGTGACCAAAGCGTTGCGGCGATTCCATGACGGAGGGCCTGCGATTCACTTTGTTAGCAATGTGGATGGAGCGCATTTAGACGCCGTCTTGGATGGGTTGGATCCGCGAACGACCATGTTTGTTGTTGTGAGTAAAACCTTCACCACCCAGGAGACCATGGCCAATGCGATGGCGGCCAAAGATTGGTTGATAGAATCCTTGGGAGAGGATGCCGTAAAAGGTCATTTTGCCGCGGTTTCAACCAACATGGAAGCAGCGGGTAAGTTTGGAATTGTTTCCGATCGAATCTTCGGCTTTTCAGATTGGGTCGGGGGACGCTACAGTTTGTGGGGGCCCGTTGGTTTGTCCATTGCCTGCGGAATTGGCTCGGTGCACTTTAGGTCGCTGCTGAAAGGTGCGCGTGCGATGGATGTCCATTTTCAAGAGGCGCCAGATGAACAGAATTTGCCGTTGATCTCGGCGCTGATAGGCATTTGGTCTCGAGAGTATCTGGGCTTTGAAACCCAAGTTGTTCTCCCATATGCCCAAGATCTTGATCGTCTCCCTGCTTATCTGCAGCAGGCGGACATGGAGTCCAATGGCAAGTCGACTGGACGCGATGGTGAACCCGTTGCACATCATACAGGGGCTGTGGTTTGGGGCGAAGCAGGCACCAACGGTCAGCATGCATTTTACCAGCTGCTGCATCAAGGCACATCGATTCATCCAGCTGATATCATTGCGGTCAAATCTCCGATGTCCCCTCATCTGGGACATCATGAGAAATTGCTCGCAAATGCCATTGCTCAAGCAGAGGCATTGATGGTCGGTAAATCAAAAAGTCAAGTGGTTCGTGAGATGAAAGTGGATGGAGCAACCCCAGATGAAATTGATGCCATCTCACCTCACCGGGTGTTCAAAGGAAATCGGCCTTCGACCTTTTTCTTACTGGATGAATTGGATCCTGAAACGGTGGGTCAGTTGATCGCTTTTTATGAGCATCGCATATTTGTTCAAGGACTGATTTGGAACATATGCAGCTACGACCAATGGGGAGTTGAGTTGGGGAAAGTCTTGGCCAAGCAAATCCTCAGTGAGTGGTCTGATGAAGCAAAGGGAAAGCATGACCCGAGCACCGATGCCTTGATGAAAAAGTGTCAAATACACAGATAAAGTTGGTGTTTTGTTTGGTATCAATTAGTTTGCATTCTTGAGTCTGACTTGTGCATGCATCTGCCGGCTTCTAGCGAAGCATTGCTCGCTGAAGCAACTAAAAGAGAGACCGAAAGGTCTAACAAAGGGGCTGTGTGAAAATGTCGGCTTCAGTCATTGATCCTTGTGAAAAATTAAATCTTGTTTGATGCTAAGAACTATCTCTTTATTTCTACTCTTGGGAGCTGCTAGTAGCGCTTTTGCCAGTGTAGTAGGCTTGGAATCTGAAGTTTACGCCACCTCTGAATCTGGAATAACCCATCGTCTCTACGTGACATTTGATGGGCCAGCTGATGAATTAGTGGCCATTTATGGCACGGTGGGAAGCAACGGAGATTTCCCTTTGTCGTTCCTCTCAACGGAGCCTTTTTTCAATTCTCCTTTGGGTGCGAATTTTGGAGTAGACATCAACCCTATTTTCTTTTCTTCGTTTCCAGAAATAGAATTTGACAGTTGGTTGACCATTGGCTCTGCAGATAATTCAGGGTCCTCAGCATTGAATTCGGTTGGCATGGAACCGTATTTGGCCGAATTCAATTCGGGCGAGGGTTTTACCGTCAACACATTTACGGGAGCTTCATGGTTCGTTATACCAGGAGCTTCTGCCGATGCTATTTCTGGAGATGACAACCGTGTCCTCATTGCGCAGTTGACAACGACTGGTGTGGTGGATGTGGTGATCAATGTGCAAAGTGATGATGCGAGCGGCGCAACGACCAACACCACGGGACTTACGCTTTCATTTCCTCAAATAGAAATGGGATGCATGGACGAAGCGGCTTGCAATTACAGCGCTACCGCTGAATTGAGCGATGACTCCTGTGCCTATCCAGGAGACCTTTGCGATGACAGTGATGAGAACACCACAGGGGATGTTTATTCTGCTGATTGCGATTGCTCTGGCGTGCCTGTGGTTGAGGGATGCACTGACCAAGCGGCTTGCAATTTTGATAGCGCTGCAAATCAGTCGGACACTTCGTGCTATTATGTTGGTGAATCTTGTGATGACAATGATGCAACGACAGGAGGGGATGCGTACAATGCGAACTGCATGTGCGAAGGGTTTGATATCGTTTTCGGATGCACAGATAGTTCAGCGTGCAATTATGACGCGGCTGCAGAGGCATCAGATGGTTCTTGCGTTTTTCCAGGTGATTCCTGTGATGATGGCTTTAATAACACCATCAATGATGTTTATCAAAATGACTGCAGTTGCTCAGGTGAATTGGTTCCGACCGGACCAGCGGGACTCGAATATGAGGTGTACACAACCTCTGAATATGGCACAACCTACCGCGTATTCGCCACATTTGATGCGCCAACGAATGAACTTATAGCAGTCTATGGTACACAAGGTGCTCCGCTTGTTGTGGGTTCTACCACACCCTTTTTCAACTCCGAGTTTGGCGCAAATTTCGGAGAAAGCATTAACCCGCTGTTTTTCACAGCATTTCCAGAAGTTGAATTTGACAGCTGGATGACCATTGGTTCTTCCGATAATTCAGGGTCTTCCGGCATTAATTCTGTTGGAATGGAGCCTTATTTCGCGGCATTCAACGCTGGCGAGGGCTTCACCATTGACACGTTTCTTGGAGGGTCATGGTTTGTGATTCCCGGTGCTTCGGAGGATGCTATTTCTGGTTCTGACAATCGGGTGCTGGTCGCTCAACTGACCACGGATGGTGTGGTGTCAATGACCATGAATTTCCAATACGATGATTTGGAGGGGAACTCAAACAACACCGAAGGGTTGATGATTTCTTTCCCTGAAGTTGCTGCCGGTTGCACGGATGAAGCGGCTTGTAATTATGACGCTGAAGCAGAGGCCAACGATGGGAGTTGTGCATTCCCAGAAGATTCTTGCGATGACCTGGATGCAGGTACGATGAATGATTCGTACACGGCTGATTGTGCTTGCGAAGGGGAGCTCATTGTAACAGGATGCACGGATCAAAGCGCTTGCAACTACGACAATGCCGCCAATTCTGATGATGGATCTTGTGAGGTCTTGGATGAGTGCGGTGTTTGTGGTGGAGCAGGCATCTCTGATGGTTCATGTGATTGTGAGGGCAATGGCCCTGAAACCTACTATGATTGCGCTGGTGATTGCCTCAATGATACGGACGAGGATGGCGTTTGTGACGAATTAGAGGTGCCGGGTTGTTTGGATTCTACCGCATGTAATTTCAATGACGAGGCGACCGATGATAGCGGTGATTGCACATATCCCACTGACCTGTACGATTGCGATGGCAACTGCGTGAATGATTTGAACAACAACAACCTGTGCGACGAGTTGGAAACCTTTGGCTGTACATCTGCATCAGCAGATAATTATGATCCCGAGGCGCTCACAGACAACGGCACTTGTGAATGGGAGAATGGACTGGTTGAATCGCTGAGTTACGAGGTTTATGCTGAAGATGGAGTTTCGGGAACCACGACTTACCGGCTCTATGCCAATTTCAGTAGCGACGATGTTGAGGTGACTGCGGCATACGGAACAGATTCCGATCCATGGACCATTACGCCGAGCACTTCATTGTATCAAGATGCCGTGGGTGGGCCGCTTGCGGGAGGAATAAACCCTGCTTTTTTTGGTGCATTCCCTTCACTCGAATTCGACACGTGGTTAACGCTTGGATCGGCACCTGGTGATCCTGATGGTACAAATGGAGCGGGAATGGATGCGTTTTATCCAGCATTTGAGGCAGGCAATGCGCTCAATGTGAACACATTCTTAGGGGGGTCCATATTTGTTGTTCCAGGTCAATCTACCCAAACAGTGCCAGTCGATGGCAAGGTGCTCTTGGCGCAGATCACAACAGACGGAACCACTGCAGTGAAATACAACTTGCAGATTCGAAACGAGCAAGACGAGTCGGTTCAAATCGCTGGCATGGAATTAACCTTCCCACAGGTGGAGGTCACTGGCACGGGATGCACAGATCTGCAAGCGTTGAACTTCGATCCTGGAGCTTTGCTCGATGATGGAACATGCGAATACCCGGAGCCGAGTTACACGGGATTGTCTTTTGAGCAAATTGCAAGCAATGAGCCGGAGACTGGAATGAGGACATTCCGAGTGTATGCCAACTTTGCGAATGGAAACGATCAACTTACGGCTGTCTTTGCACAAGAAGGCAATCCTTTGAGCGTCACCAGTACTTCAGCCTTTTATCAGAATGAACTTGGAGGAGCGTTTGCGAGTGATGTGAATCCTTTCGTGTTTGATCTGGAGCCAGACGCTGCTTATGATAGCTGGTTTACAATTGGGGGCGAGGACAGCAATTTAAACTTGTCCACCGTCGGTGTTACTGATGCTGCCAACTCATTTGAAACTGGAGCGTCATTTACGATAGATAATGCCCTGGGAGGAAGTTGGTTCGTGCTCCCGGATATGGAGCCGTTGGCATTCCCCGACGCAGATGGGCGTGTTCTCATTGCTCAGTTGACCACGAGCGGACAAGTCAACCTTGATGTGAATTTGCAGTACCGTGCTCAAGATGGCACGAATCCGCAGCTTCTCTCGCAAACATTGGTCTTTCCGGATCTCAACTTTGGTTGCACCAATGAAGAAGCATGCAATTATGACGATGATGCTGAAGAAGATGACGGGAGCTGTGAATTGCCAGAATTGTATTTCGATTGCTCCGGTGATTGCGTCAACGATACAGACGACGACGGAATTTGCGATGAATTGGAAATTGCTGGTTGCACCAATGCTGCAGCAGACAATTACAACAGTGATGCCACGGACGATGATGGTTCGTGTGAATTCCAAGGTTGCACGATTGAAGGGGCTTGCAACTATGATTCGACCGCAAACGTGAATGATGGTTCATGCGAATTCCCAGAATTGTTTTACAACTGCGATGGCGACTGCAACAATGATTCCGATGAGGATGGTGTGTGCGATGAGTTGGAGATCCAGGGTTGCACAGACATGAGTGCTTCAAATTATAATGAAAATGCCACCGATGACGATGGCTCTTGCGAATTCCCAGGATGCACGAATCCAGATGCGGAAAACTATGATGAAGGAGCAAACGTTGATGATGGCACATGCATCGCACCAGGTTGCATCTATTCAAATGCGGCCAATTATGATCCGCTCGCGTCCACGGATGATGGAAGTTGTTCCTTCGAAGGATGCACGGATGCATCTGCGAATAACTATTGCGCCCTCGCTCTTGTGAGCAATGACTCGTGCACTTACGATGTGCTGGGTTGTACTTACCCAGAAGCCGACAATTATTCGCCAAGCGCAAATGTGGATGACGGTTCGTGTGAAC
>CAJQMI010000130.1 GCA_905479395.1 uncultured Flavobacteriales bacterium | reverse complement strand
CACGATTTCCCTTATCTTCGCAAACCTTTAAAAAAGAGAATGATACCATGTCAATGATTCAGCAAATCCGAAACCGCCAAGGCCTATTGATCGTGATGATCGGCATTGGAATGTTAGGCTTTTTGGTGCCGTACGATGCAGTAATGGCGCTTGTTGGCCAAGGATCCAACCGAGATGTTGGTGAAGTCGATGGAATTGCAATCACTGCTTTGGAATACCAAACAGAGCTGCAAGAACGACGCCGTCTTGGCTTCAGCGGAGACCAGTTAGGAGATGAAGTGTGGAATGATCTAACCTCAAACATCGTTTTGCGCGACGGATTTGATGCACTCGGACTGCAAGTTTGCGACGAGGAATTTCAAGAAATGCTTTTTGGGTCAGGCTATTCGCCATACATGAACCGAGCGTTTTATTCCAACGCCGAAAACAAAGCGTATTGGCAACAAAACTTTGGTGCCATGTTGTCTACTCCACAAGGGAAGTCAGATTTCATGTCCTACAAACGCCTCATCGTCACAAAGCGATTGCGCGAAAAGTTTGACAACCTCGTAACCACAGGAGTCTACACCAATGCTCTTGAAGGCAAGTACGATTTCGTCACTGCAAATAAAAAGGTGAATTTCAACTATGCTTTCAAAGCGTACAACGACATTGAGGAAAGTGAAGTGAACGTTTCCGACGCTGACGTCAAAGCATACTTCAGAGCTCACAAAGGTGACGATGAATATGAACAGCAAGTGGGCCGAGCGGTCACATTCGTGCGCATTCCCCTCTCAGCATCTGCCGCAGATGCGCAGGCCATCGAGTCTGGCTTGAATGAATTGAAGGGCCTTTGGGAATCCTCTGCGCTCAGCGACAACGAATTTGTAGCAACTGCAAATGAAAAGCCTTTCACTGCTACCGTCTTGAAAGCAACTGACGTTGAAACAGATTTGAACGAGTCGACCTTGTTTGATTCCAAACCAGGCGACTTCGTTGGCCCTTATCTCAAGAAGCAATCTTACAGGTTGGCACGGGTAATGGATTTCTTCTCAGAGCCCGACAGCGCATCCTGCCGTCACATCTTGCTCAAGGCAACAAACCCAGGAGATGATTCTGAAATGGAAGCGCTCATGGCACGTGCTGACAGCCTAAAGCGAGCCTTGCGACGCGGAGCCTCTTTCGATGATTTGGTTGAACGATTCTCTGAAGACCCAGGATCGAAAGCAACTGGCGGTTTCTACGACTTCTTCACACGAGGCCGCATGGTCAAGCCCTTCGAAGACTTTTGCTTCGAAAACAAACCCGGATCCGTAGAAGCGGTTCAAACGCAGTTTGGGGTTCATCTCATCGAAGTTATGGAGCACACGGCCAAAGTTGAACGCGTCCGCGTAGCAATGATTGAACGCACAATTCAACCGTCTCCTGAGACAGCCCGAAACGCATACAGCGCAGCGAGCGAATTTGCCATTTCTTCGAACTCACGTGAAGCGTTCATGACAGCATCAAGCGAAGCTGGATATGCAACAAACACAGCAGATAAGGTGCTTCGAAAGGCCACTTCAATTTCTGGTTTGCGCAATGCAACAGAATTGGTTTCGTGGGCCTACAACGCCGAGGAAGGTGAGGTTTCTAACCCAATCCTCATTGACAAGAACTACGTGGTTGCGCACTTGGACGGGATTACTGCAAAAGGAGACCCTGTTTTTGAGCAAGTTGAGCAAAAAATGCGCACAGCTGCGGTTCAAGAGGCAAAGGGAGTGAAGTACGCTTCCATGATGGAACAAGGTTCTTTGGAGGAAATTGCAACTGCCATTGGTTCTTCTGTTAAGGCAGCATCGAATATCGCTTTGAAATTCCCTACAGTCTCTGCGGCAGGAGCAAAGCCCGAACCAGAGGTTGTTGGCCGAGCGTTTGCAATTTCGAATGGCGAAGTTTCAATGCCCATCATAGGCGAAAATGGAGTTTGGGTCATTGCACCGACTTCATCTACAGAAGCTGCTGAGAAAAATGACTTCTTGTCCGAGCAAACAAGTTTGTTGGCTCGAGCTCGCGGCGCTGTGACACAACGCATCTCCAACGCCATGTTGGATGCCGCTGACCTAACAGATAACCGGAATTGATTTCGAAACCTCTCGATAAAAGAAGCTCCCAGCAATGGGGGCTTTTTTTATGTCAACGCGCAAACGGCTCAATTTGAAGAAGGCTGCCGTCACCATAGCTCAAAAACTTAAAGTCGTTGCTCATTGCCACCTCATACAATGAACGCCAAGGGGCTCCAATGGCGCAGGCAACAAGGCAGAGCAATGTGCTTTGCGGCATGTGAAAATTCGTAATCAACGCCTGAACAGATCGAACCCGATACGGAGGAGCCATCATGATTGCTGTCTCAAACTCCCAGTCTTGTCCATCCAATTGCTGAATCAACCATTGCATTGCCGTTTCCATGGACCAATCCATTTCAGCTTCAACAGATCGAAGTGCATCACACCACTCCCATTGTTCTAGCACCAGAGGCTGAGTGCCCTCCGAGCGCCATTTTAACGCAAGCCAATAAAGGCTTTCAAGTGTTCGAAGGGTTGTCGTCCCAGTGGCGATTCGATTCTGATTTGGTTGTGCCAACGCCTTGATGCTGTCAAAAGAAACGCTGCATCTTTCAGCGTGCATGACATGTTGTTTTACCTCACCCTCCGCAAGCGGCTTGAAGGTCCCAGCCCCAACATGCAAAGTGACTGCATGCAATGATTTGGTGGCGCTCAGCTCTGCCAACAATGCTTCATCGTAATGAAGTCCTGCTGTAGGAGCAGCGACCGACCCCGGAACCTCTGCGTAAACAGTTTGATAATCAGACGCATCATCTGGTTCATCAGGCCGGCGCATGTATGGCGGCAATGGCATGCGCCCCATGGATTCGAGCAACATGGAAAACATAACCGCTGCTTCCTTTCCCGTGGACGACGCTGTGAATTTCCAATCCAATTCTACATGCCGAATGCCCTCTTCCATGCCGACTCGTTGGGCATTCACTTCCCACACGCCAGCGGCGTCCTCCACTTTGATCGCCGCCATGCCATTCTTCCATTTTTTCCCACCCTTGACCATGCACCGCCATCGAACAGGCCTTATTGAACTCAGGGATTGCTCCATCGACTGGTCGATGGGCTCAAGAAGAAAGATTTCAAGCCGACCACCTGTTTCTTTCTGAAGCAAAAGTCGAGCGCGAATGACTCTTGTGTTGTTCATCCACAATTGACAACCTTCAGGCAAAAGAGATGGCAAGTCGGAGAATCGATGACTCACGTCCGCCTCATCGCCATTCCAAACCAACAATTTCGCATCTGACCGCGGCTCAGAAGGATGCAATGCGATGAAGGACTCCGGCAAATCATAATCAAATGCAGCGTGGTCGTGTTCTGGGAAATCAACTGACTTTTTCACTCCCACAAAAGTACATGGTGTTCTCCGTCCACAATATCTTATCTTCGTAAACATGGTACGTCGTCTCGTTATTGGAGCCGCTGGGCAACTTGGCATTGAGCTAGTCCTCAGCATGCAATCAGAATTTGGCGTTGCGTCCGTCGATATTTCTGACATCCGGGTTCCGGACAACGAAGAAGTGATGCGGAGCAAGTTTCTGCACTTGGATGCCACTGACGAAGGAGCATTGTCGACGATTTTGGAAGATGGTCAATATGACGAGGTATACCATTTAGCAGCAATGCTGAGTGCAACAGGAGAAAAGAAGCCGCTTGCCGCCTGGGACCTAAACATGCAATCTCTGCTAAACATCCTCGAAGCCGCAAAAGAAGGGTGGGTAAAACGCGTCTTTTGGCCCAGCTCAATTGCTGTTTTCGGACCGCTCACCCCCAAATACAATGTGCCGCAAGACGCTCCCTTAGACCCTACTACAGTGTATGGCATCAGCAAGCAAGCTGGTGAGTTTTGGTGCCGGTACTATCAAGAAAAGTATGGCGTAGATGTACGCAGCGTGCGCTATCCTGGACTCATTGGACACCGGTCTGCCCCCGGAGGAGGCACGACAGATTATGCCGTAGAGATTTATGATTACGCAGTCCAAGACCAATTGTATACCTGCTTTCTAAAGGCAGATCAAGCATTGCCCATGATGTTCATGGATGACGCCGTGCGAGGCACCTTGGAACTGATGCGAGCACCACAGGACAAACTACAAGTGAGAACCTCCTATAATTTAGGTGCTATGAGCTTTACGCCGAGTGAAATTGGAGAGAGCATACGACAACAAAAGCCGCAATTTCAATTGGAGTATGCTCTAGACCAACGTCAAGCCATCGCCGAAAGCTGGCCCTGCAGCATTGATGATTCTGCTGCAAGGAGAGACTGGGGGTGGCAGGCCCGAATCATGCTAGACGACATGACCAACATCATGTTGAAGGCCATGACAACAGCAAACGAAACCTTAGAATCTTGATTCCGTTCAGAAGTGAATGAATCGGAATGATTTTTAGCCTCCTATTCTTCCGATTGGATTCATTTACTTTGCAAGCACATTAAGACCGCGCCTAAAGTGCGCTCGCATTACACAAGACATCGCACTTTCCATGTCAGACCACACGCCCCTCTACATCCAAAACAGCCTGAGCCGTGAAAAGGAACTTTTCACTCCTTTGAATGCCCCCTATGTAGGCATGTATGTTTGTGGCCCTACTGTTTACAGCAACGTGCACTTGGGCAACGTCAGGACCTTTCTAACGTTTGATATTGTATACCGTCATCTTTCATTTCTTGGCTACCAAGTGCGTTATGTCCGAAACATCACCGATGTGGGGCACTTGACAGGCGATTCAGATGATGGCGAGGATAAAATTGGGAAAAAGGCTCGGTTGGAAAACCTGGAGCCAATGGAGATTGTCCAGAAGTACACGAACGATTTTCATGATGTGATGCGTGTATTCAATATCGAACGCCCGTCGATAGAACCAAGCGCAACAGGTCACATTGTAGAGCAAATCGAAATGATCAAGCAGATCATCGAACGCGGATATGGCTATGAGGCAAACGGAAGCGTCTATTTCAACGTGCGAAAGTTCAATGAGGACTTTCCTTATGGGCAACTTTCGGGAAGAAAAATTGACGATCTGCTAAACAACACGCGCGTCCTCGATGGACAAGATGAAAAGAATGACCCATTGGATTTTGCTCTGTGGAAGAAAGCAGACGCCTCACACCTGATGAAATGGCCTTCGCCATGGAGTGAAGGCTTTCCAGGATGGCACCTCGAGTGCTCTGTGATGAGCACGAAATATCTCGGCCATGCGTTCGACATTCACGGAGGGGGCATGGACTTGAAGTTTCCGCACCACGAATGTGAAATTGCTCAGAATGCAGGAGCCACTGGCGAAGGAAACTCCGTCGGGTATTGGATGCACGGAAACATGCTCACGGTCAATGGTCGAAAGATGGCTAAGTCCGAAGGCAATGGTTTCACACCGGATGAATTGATCACTGGGAACCACCCGTTGCTCGAACGCGGGTACTCGCCAATGACCGTTCGTTTCTTCATGTTGCAAGGCCATTACGCTAGCACACTTGACTTTTCTAACGCCGCCTTGCAAGCCGCCGAAAAAGGCCTCGACAGACTTATGAAATCCGTGGAGGCACTCGAAAACCTTCCTGCAACTTCTGCTGATGACAATGCAAACGTCCCGATAGAAGATTTCGCTCAACGATGTGCGAATGCCATGGGGGATGACTTCAATACTCCCATTTTGATCAGCGTACTTTTCGATGCGGTCAAATTGATCAACAATGTCCAAGACGGCAGGACAGTCATCAGTCAAGCTCAAAAAGAGGCGCTTGAAACGCTCATCAATGGCTACTTTTTCGAAGTCCTTGGTCTCCAGATAGAAGGATCCAAAGAAGGCGAAGAATCGGGTGAAGCAGGACCCTTGTTAGATCTATTGGTGCAGTTGCGCAGCGACGCAAAGTCAAATCAAGATTGGTCCACTGCCGATTCCATTCGCAAAGCATTGAGTGATTTGGGGGTAACCATCAAAGACGGAAAAGAAGGCAGCTCATGGAACCGCGAATGAAACAGGGCATCCTTCCTCTCGGATTGCTATTGGCGATGAGCGCCTTGATTTTCGGAGGTTGCGGCGCAGAGCCCAAGCGGACCGATGTCGCACAACCCGAGGAGATTCACATCGCAGCGCCTGCTTTTGATGGCGATTCAGCCTTCTCATACATTCAAAAACAAGTGGATTTTGGGCCTCGCGTTCCCAACAGCAGAGAACATGTTGCATGCGGAGATTGGCTCGCCTTGGAATTGCAACGTCACGGAGCGGAAGTCGTTGAGCAACCTGGCCGTGTCAGAGCCTATGATGGAACAGTGCTCGAGATGCGCAACATCATTGGACAATTCAGACCGGAAAACTCCGAGAGAATCATGCTTTATGCTCACTGGGATACCCGGCCTTTTGCCGACAAAGACACCATTCGAATGCGTGAGCCCATTGACGGCGCCAACGATGGAGGCTCAGGCGTTGGCGTCTTGCTTGAAATTGCACGCATCATTGGAGCTGACACGACACTGGATGTTGGCATTGATGTCATCTTTTTTGACGCAGAGGATTATGGTGCTCCTGAATGGGCCAGTGCTACGAGTGGCGGCGTCATGACATGGTGCCTTGGAAGCCAATTCTGGGCCAATCAACCGCATAAGTTTGGCTACCAGGCGAAGTACGGCATTCTCCTTGATATGGTTGGCGCAAAAGATGCTGTGTTCAATCGGGAAGGAACATCCATGGCGTACGCACCATCAGTCGTCCGTAAAGTTTGGACAGCCGGTAAAAATTTAGGTTACAATGCTTATTTCAAAAACGATGTAACCCCGCAGACCGTTGACGACAATCTATTTGTTTCCCAGCTTGGCGGCATTCCGTCTGCCAACATTGTCCATTATCAAGTGCAAGTTCTACCCATGGGTTATGGACCATTCCATCATACGCACCAAGACAACATGAGTGTGATCAGCAAGCCTACGCTTGCTGCTGTTGGGAACACCGTTTTGGACGTCATTTGGAACGACTGATTTTCCCTTAATTTTTGCGCCTTGGCATGTGAACAATTCTCCCAGTAGAATCAAACGCGTGCGCGATTGGGCGGTAGTTTGTACCATGCTTTTCAACCCACAATTGCTCTTATTGGCTGGCCTATGTCTTGCCCATACAGGAGCAGTTCTGGCACAAAGTTCAGCATCCATTGCAGGCAGTGTAGACGAAGCAGAGCAAATGCTCAATCGCGGAGATTCACTGTTTACGGCTGATCGACCCGTTGCAGCTTTGGCGATGTACCGAGGTGCTGAAGAGCGATCTTTTGACCCTTGCCAAGTCGCGCGAGCGAGACTCGGCGTCGCGCACATCCACGTGCAAAGTCAAAATCCAACTCAAGCAGAAAAGACCCTTGAACTTCTGCGCGATGGGCTACTCGCCTGCAGCGCGGAAGAGCGACTCGAGCAGTCGCAACTCGCCGCTGACCTTTGGATGCAACTCCAGCAAGAAGCACGTGCCATTTCAATTTTAATGCGCGAAATCAAGCTTCGACCTGAAAATTGGGCGCTCAAATCGAAAATAGCTGAATTGCATTTTATCAGCGGGAATTGGGACGAAGCAAATCGTTGCATGCTCAAATGCCTCAGCCTTGACATTGCTGGAATCCCTGAGGAAAAACGAATGCGCTGGTTAAGTAAAGCCATTCAACTCGATTTTATAACCCATGCAGGACGCGCAGATTCCCTGACCTCAGTTTTTGAATCCACTGCTGCGCGCATAGCCCCCGATCTTGTTCAAGATTGCCGCGAACAAATTCAGATGATTATCGCATCCGAAGGGGACGATGCCGCATCCATGGCATGGGCGCAACGCATTTTGGATTACGCCGAACGCAATGATCACACAGCCATGGCGCTTGCTCAATTGCGCATGGCAAATGCAGCTCAACGACTTCACAGGCCATTGGAAGTGATCATCGCCCTGCACGAAGCTGTAAAGGAAGCGAGGCTTACCAACCAAGAAGATCTGCTCCTGGAAGCCTTGAGGCAACGCGCCGATTTCGAGCATCAACGAGGAAATGAAGCAGAAGCTCTGGCCGCAATGCTGGAGGTGGATGAAATCAACATCAGCATTCTGGAAGAATTGCAATCCAAACCAAACCGGGAAGTGCAAGGGTTCAAAGAGCGATTCCTGCCTGAGCCTGATCCTTTCGACCGCGCAGTCATCGAAATGAACGCAGCAAAGTCGGCCTCCAACTCTTATGGCCTCTGGCCATGGTTAGCAGCGCTCTTGGGCATCGGCCTCATCGCCAATGCACGAAGTCATCGTCTACTGAATGACGCATTGCGCAAAGAACGCAGGCGAATTATTCGCTTGCGCAGCCTCGTGCCATCCGACCGTTTACCGTCATCACTTCCGCGCAACCCTTCTCCTTCCGATGCTCAGGAAACCGATGGCATGGAGTGGGGAAACAGCAGCTTGATGCCCAATGGAAACTTTGTGTTTGAACGCGACGAGGACCTGCGTTCTCAAAGCATCCAGACCTTCCTTCATGCGCTTGACGAAGAAATTCAAGCCGAAATGAATTGGACCATGGATGAGAGCGTTCAATTTTCAGTAGGTCCGGATGTGCGCGTAGTGATCCGGAATTTCATGCGTGGACTCGCCGAAATATCAAATTCAGAAGATGCCATACGCGTTGAAGTTGAGGCGGAAAAGTCACACTGGCGCTTCTGTTTGAGCAGCAATCACACCGAAGCGTCTAAGGCTATGCAAGGCCTGTTTCACGGCAAAGATGCATTGGCCTCATCACGATGGAATGAATTGCACTCACAGCTGCGAAAAATCGCAGGGAAAATTCAAGTGGAACGAATTTCCCCAATAGAAGAGAAGGTCACTCTGACCCTGCCATTTACGTAATCAGCTTGGCCAAAGAATTTGGCTAAAAGGATTAATATTCTCCTTGGAACTGATTCAAGAAGCGCATGTCGCTCTCAAAAAAGGCACGAAGGTCTCCGATTTGATACTTCAACATCGCGATACGCTCCACACCCATTCCAAACGCGAACCCAGAATACTTCCGAGAATCAATGCCTGAGGCTTCCAGCACGGCTGGATCTACCATACCACATCCCAAAATTTCCAACCATCCCGTTCCCTTGGTGATGCGCTTATCCACCTCTGTTTTCAGTCCCCAATAGACATCTACCTCGGCGCTAGGCTCCGTGAATGGAAAATAGGAAGGGCGCAAGCGGATTTTGGTGTCAGGCCCAAAAAACTCCTGCGCAAAACGCAACAAAGTCTGCTTCAGATCCGCAAACGACACACCCTCATCGATGTACAAACCTTCGATTTGATGAAACATACAATGTGCTCGCGCACTGATGGCTTCATTTCGAAAAACACGTCCGGGCATCATGATGCGCATGGGCGGATCGCGTCGCTCCATCTCACGAACTTGAACTGAAGAAGTGTGAGTGCGCAACAGCATATCAGGTTTTCGATCTACGAAAAAGGTGTCTTGCATATCCCGTGCAGGGTGCTCTTCAGGAAAGTTTAAACCGCTGAATACGTGCCAATCATCTTCAATCTCAGGGCCTTCGGTCACCACAAATCCCATGCGCTCCAAAATCCCAATAATCTCCCGTCGCACAACACTTAGCGGATGATGTGCCCCAAGGGGGACACCACCGTCTGGACGGGTCCAGTCGTGCGAAACCTCCTCCGACTCACTCGCCGAATCAGCTCCTAACGCGCCTTGTTCCACCCTATACTCGGCTGCCTTCTTCAACTGATTCACCAGCTGACCTAACTCCCGTTTTTGATCATTGGGCGCCGCCTTAAACGACGCCATGGTTTCCTTCAGAATTCCTTTCCGACCCAACCATGCAATGCGAAATTCTTCAACCTCATCCGCTGAGGACAAAACCTTCGCCTCAATCTCTTTGATATACGCTAAAATTTGAGCTTTAAGTTCCATGATCAACGAATCACTTCCATGGTCATCAAAACATCCTTCATTGGACGGTCGCCAGCTCCAGTCTTCACTGCAGCGATGGAATCAATGATGTCAAGTCCTGAAATCACTTGACCGAAAACCGTGTATTGGTTGTCCAAAAATGGAGCGCCACCTTCTTCCATGTATCGTTTTAGGTGTTCATCGGAATACTTAAACACTTCATTTTGATTGAATTGATCATTCGCATCTGATGCACGGGCCTCGATGTTCAGCATCTCTGATTTGTTGAAAGTTCGACCTTGCACCAAATAAAATTGACTTCCTGAGCTCGCACGCTGTGGGTTGGCTTGATCCCCCTGACGCGCAGCGGAAAGCGCTCCCTTAAAATGCAAATGATCCGTTCTAATTTCAGCTGGAACCGTGTAGCCTGGACCTCCCATTCCCAAACGCTTTGAGATGCTCGCGCCGCGGCTATCTGGATCACCTCCTTGTACCATGAAACCCTTGATGACTCTGTGAAAAAGCAAGCTATCGTAGAAGCCCGTGGAGACCAATTCAATAAAGTTATCTCGGTGAGCTGGAGTGCTATCTGACAACTCGACAACCATATCTCCAAAGCTTGTTTCAATTCGGACTTGTCGACTTAACGCTCCTGAAGCATCTGCCGAAATAGGGTTGATGGTAGCGCTTTCGCCGCATCCAGTCGTGAAAAACAGAGCGACTGAAATCACAAATAGTGCGGTATGTTGTGTTAGAATCTTGAATTTCATAAGTTTTTGAAGATATTTGGGGTTCACTGCCCTGCAAAGTTAGAAGACCCGATGCGAAAAGCGACCCTTTCCCTCTGCCTATTGATGACTTCTTTCATCTTTTTAGCCACAAGTTGCCATGAAGTTGAAGAAACCATTGCCAATGTCGTGGTCTTGAATGAGCTGGGGGCGCCGGTGCAAGGCGCTAGCGTCCGGCTATTCGCCTTTGGCTCAGTGGACGAAGATTTCGTAGGTGAACCTCGATTCGACACAACTGCTGTGACAAATGCAGCTGGAACGGTGAGTTTTAACTTCTCCCCTTTTTACGTCCAAGGGCAAGCGGGATTCGCTGTTTTGGACATCGAAGCTTCCAAATCCGCATTGTTTGGCACCGGTCTCATCAAGATTGAGGAGGAGTTGACGAACGAGGCAACGATCATCATCGAGTAAACTCGAGTAAACTCGAGTAAACTCGATTGACCTCGGTTGACCTCGGTTGACCTCGGTTGACCTCGGTTGACCTTAAAGTATCAACCTAGATTTTCAACCGCAATCCAAGCGGCAAAGTATTCCAG
Organism: uncultured Flavobacteriales bacterium; assembly: GCA_905479395.1. Lineage (GTDB taxonomy): Bacteria > Bacteroidota > Bacteroidia > Flavobacteriales_D > Sanyastnellaceae > UA16. Next base: position 24,413 of record CAJQMI010000130.1, on the reverse strand, counting down.
AAGAGCTCGCTTCATAAGCAATTCCTGTTCTTGCTTTGATACGGCTGGGATTTCCCCAGTGCGCTCGAAGTGTGGCCACCCATCCTCGTCGGTCCCAAGTTCTCGATAGAAACCCATTGGAGTGAGCAGGGTGCAAATGCCCACATGCATCACCTCCAGCTTCTCATCCTTCTTGAACTTTCTAAAACCTTGACCGCACTCTTGGAGTCCTACGGTGAAAATCATCGTCGTAAGATCAGGGGGCTCGCCAAAACGATCCTCCATCTTCTTGACCAAGCGGTCCCATTGTTGTTCAAAAGCGTAATCCATGTAGGGTGTACGACACGTGAATTGAATGAAGAACCCGAAGCCTCAGCCCCAGGTTCTTTTGGTTGTCGGGATGACTGGACTTGAACCAGCGACCACACGTCCCCCAGACGCGTACTCTACCAACTGAGCTACATCCCGATAAATTCCCTCCATCCGATTGATTTTGGGAGGCCGAAGGTACTTCACTTTCTTTTTGAATCCCTAAAATGCGAAGAGTAGATTGCCAAAAAGGGAGAGCTTCATGCTGTCCAGCCCGTGAGTCCTGCTAACTTTGCAACTCCAATAATCGACGTATGAAAATCTCCTTTGATTGGCTGAATCAAATGCTGCCTGTGCAATCCTCGATTGAGGATGCATCTGCGGTGCTCACGGCGACCGGACTTGAAGTGGAAGGCGTCGAGTCCGTAGAGTCCATTCCCGGGGGACTTACAGGGCTTGTAGCAGGTAAAATCTTAAGCGCCAAACCGCACCCAAATGCCGATCGCCTGCAAATATGCGATGTTCACGTGGGTGAAGCCGAACCACTCCAAATTGTTTGTGGAGCGAGCAATGCACGCGCTGATTTATCGGTCATTGTCGCGACCGTAGGAACAACACTCTTTCCAATCGATGGCGAACCTTTCAAAATCAAAAAAGGAAAAATCCGCGGTGAAGTTTCCATGGGAATGATTTGTGCGGAGGATGAAATCGGCATTGGAAAGTCCCATGCGGGAATCATCGAACTCGATTCGAAATGGGCCCCGGGAACACCTGCAGCAGAGGTTTTCGACCTGCAATCCGATTGGGTTCTGGAAATTGGGCTCACCCCGAATCGTACCGATGGAATGAGCCATTGGGGCGTTGCGCGTGACCTTCGAGCAGGATTGCTGCACGAAACCGTGGAAGGAAAGTCCGAGAAAGTCGGCTCACTGCAAAGGCCCGCCACATCGCCTTGGCCTGTTGCATTGGAAAATGAACTTGCAATTGATGTTGAAGATGCCGAAGGCTGTGCTGTGTATTGCGGCATGCTCCTTGAAAACATTGCAATCGCGCCTTCTCCCGAATGGGCTCAGCGCCGACTGCGCGCCATCGGGGTTCAACCTCAAAACAATGTCGTAGACGCCACCAACTTCGTCTTGCACGAGCTCGGCCAACCCCTGCATGCTTTTGATGCAGACGCCATTCAGGGCAATCGCATCACGGTGCGACGGGCGCGGACCAACGAAAAGCTGAAAACACTCGATGGGATTGAGCGCACCTTGCATTCAGATGATCAAGTCATTGCCGACACTCAAGGCCCCATGTGCCTCGCAGGAGTTTACGGAGGTGAGAAGAGCGGTGTAAGCGATGCCACTCAACGAGTGGTTTTGGAGTCTGCTTACTTCGATCCCGTGGTCACGCGAAAAATGGCGAAACGTCATGGTCTTTCCACAGACGCATCGTTTCGATTTGAGAGAGGCGTTGACCCCGATTTGATCCAAATCGCACTTCAACGCGCGGCTCACTTACTACAAGAATGGACCGGTTGTAAGATTGTTGGCGTGAAACAAGTAAACGCGGGCGAACTTCCGACAGGAGCGACCATTGATCTGGAATGGGACGAATTGGACCGCCTGATTGGAGTCAGCCTCGACCGCTCGGCTGTGCGAGAGATCTGCGGCAATTTAGATGTCTTGATCCAAGAAGAAACATCAACCTCATTGACCCTTCAAATCCCTGCTTATCGAAGGGATGTCACGCGCCCCGCTGATGTCATTGAGGAAGTGCTGCGCATCTATGGATTCGACAAGATTCCACTTCCCTCTCGGATGAATTCTACGGCTCAACACCAAGCAGGCGTTCCCGAACAACCGATTCGCCTTCAAATGGCAAATGTGCTCGTGAGCAGAGGATTCCAAGAAATCATGAGCAACTCGATGACGCGTGCCTCTTTCACAGAGGATTTCGGGGAGAATGCTGATGGATGGAATCCTTCAAAACGCATTGCATTGCTCAATCCGTTAAGCTCAGATTTGGGAGTCATGAGGCAATCCCTCCTCTTCCAAGGACTTGAAGCAATAGCGCACAACCGAAATCACCAACGACCCGACTTGCGGTTCTTCGAGATAGGACGTGTTTACCAACACAGGGAAACGGATAACGCGGCAAGCACCAACGCTTTTGAACGATACGCTGAAGATGAAAGGATTGGAATCTGGATGACCGGAAAAACAAATCCTGAAAACTGGACCAACGCGGGAAATGCGTCTACTCCCTATTCCATTAAATCCGAAGCATATGCCATGTTGGATGGGCTTGGGATTGCTTCAGGTTCCGTGAAGGAATCAACCTTCCAGTCGCCTCTTTTTGCCGAAGGAATCGAATTGTCCTACCAAAACCAATCGATCGGGCGATTGGGCCTAATACGCAAGGTAGTTGGTAAAAAATGTGGCGTAAACCAATCCGTTTTTTGGGCTGATTTTTCGGTTTCTGTTCTCACAAAACTCAGCAGTCGGAAACGTGTAAAAGCCCAGGAAATAGCCAAATTTCCTGCTGTAAGACGTGATCTGTCTTTGATTTTAAAGAAAGGAACTTCCTTCGGGCAATTGCGTGATTGTGCTGCAAAAGCGGAGAAAAAATTGCTAAAACGCGTGGGTTTGTTTGATGTGTATGAAGGAGATAAATTGGCAGTAGGAGAAGTTTCTTATGCCATCTCCTTGACGCTTCAAGATCCCGAACGAACCCTGAACGAGAAACAGATCGAACAAAGTGTTGAACGGATTTTGAATAAGATTGCAGAAGAAACCGGAGCGCGCCTTCGGGACTAACTCCTAAACAAGCAGAATTTTGGCCGACTCAGCAAAAAAGAAGCCCTTCCACGAACCTCCCATCCAAAGCCGACACTGGGCTTATGACTTGGCGGTACAACTGGTCCGTTCCGCAGTAACTCGGTTCCATCGCATCCAGGGCATTGACGGCATCGAACACATCACCGACGCCAAAACTCCAACCATCGTGGTAGCCAATCACCAAAACGGATTGATGGATCCTTTGGTGCTGGTTTCTCTGATCAACAATAGTCAAGTTCACTGGCTCACAAGAGCTGACATCTTCTACAAGAAAATTACGCGTACAATCCTATTCGCGTTCAATCAAATGCCCATATTTCGGCAACGAGACCGGATAAGCGATGCGCGAGAACGCAACACCAGAATCTTCGAAATTTGCGCGGAACGGCTTCGCATCGGAGGTCGTATGGGGCTGTTTCCTGAAGGAAATCATCGTGCGATGAAATCCCTTCGGCCGATGCGCCGAGGTATATCCGACATGGTCAATGCCTCCATCAAGCTGGATCCAAATATGCGCCAACTGCAAATATTACCGGTCGGCATCGATTATGAGGAAATGCCCAACTTTCGAAGACGACTCCGGTATCGCATCGGCGAACCCATCAAGGTTGATGCACTGATCAATCCGAAAACTAACGAGGTCGATCCTGGAAACCTACTCACTCCATTGAGTGCTGCCATGGATCAAATCCTGGTCAACATCCAACCAGAAGCAGCATACGACATTCTCCTGCCCTATGTCCAAGCCATGCGGACCTCCGAGTGCGAAGATTGGGCTTCGACCAAAGAAACGCTCAACCGTTTTCAGTCATTGGATGAACCTGCCATCACATCCATCCAAGAAGCGCTCCAAAGGGCCGAATCTGCAGGAGTCCTCGAGAAAGCGAGAGCAGAAGACCTGGGAATGAGCCACGAAAGTCTTCGCGACGTTCCAGGCTGGCTATGGCTTCTGGCACCCTTTGCTGTCGTTGGTGGACTCGCGTCCTTTCCTTTGGCCAAATGGATTGAATCCAAAGCCCGTCAACGTGTAAAAGATCCTTGTTTTGTGAGCACATTTAAAGCAACAACCGGGATGGTTCTCTTCCCTATTTATTGGATTCTAATATCGCTGCCCACTGCTTTTTTCACGGTTGGATCGATTACGCTGAGCGCAGTCTTAGGTAGCTATCTTTTTCACCTCTTGGGAAGCCGCATCGCTGGTTGGTGGTACGGTTATTATTTGGACAGTGTCGGAAGACGAAAAGCAGCGCAAGTCTGGAATGACCAAATCATGCGTCAATCATGGAAATCTTATCTGAGTGCCGTTGACGAAGCAATTGCACCTTTGAAGTAGTCGCTGAGAAACCGTTGAAATCATGAAGGAAGAATCAACAGATGCGCACCGCATTCAGGGAATGCAGCACATCGGCATTGCTACAAAGGATATGGATCGGTCCTTGAAATTGTACCGACAGTTGTTTGGCATGGATGTTCCGTTTTTCGACTCCATTCAAGATGCTCCTTTGATGGACAGTCATACAAGAGGCGAAACCATCACAAAACGTGCGAGCATGGTCCTCAATTTGCAAGGAGGTTGTGCATTTGAAGTCCTGCATGCTGATTCTTTTGAACCCGAGGCTGCAAAATGGGAAATTGGAATCGGTGACCTGGGCGTCACTACCGTCCAAATGAAAACGCGAAACCTCAAGCGAATGCATGCACATGCCCGTTCGCTTATCGGCGATGACTGCGATGCGCAAATCTCTTTAACCCCTTGGGGCGATGAGACTTTTTACTTGAAAGATTGCGATGGCAACCTCTTTCAATACTTAGAGGCAACGGATTGGTTTGAAGACAATGGCCATCCCTCGGGCGGAGTTCTCGGCTGCAGCATTGGCGTCTCTGATATGGATAAATCACTGTCTCTGTATTCGGATGGATTGGGATTCGACCAGGTGCTTTTTGACGAAAAAACCACTTTCTCAGATTGGCAGCAACTCCTGCATGGAAACCAATCCTTTCGACGCGTTCGGCTAGCTCAATCCAATCCGGGAGCTGGCGGATTCGGCAAGTTGACCGGAAAAACTTACATCGAACTCATTGAAGCCAATGACCGCAGAGGCAGGTTCATTTTTCAAGATCGCATCTGGTGCGATCTTGGATTCGCACACCTCGGATTCGATGTAAGGGGCATGGAATCCCTTGGCTCTGCGTTAGAGAGCAAAGGGTTCCCATTCCGATGCGATACCGCTGACGCCATTGGCATGGGAGAAACAAAAGTACACTGCACCTACATCGACGACCCCGACGAATGTTGGCTTGAAATGATTGAAGTGCACAAAGTGCCAATCATAGAGAAATGGGGCCTCTTTTTGGACGTCCAGAAAAGAGGTCAAGATGAACCACTCCCTCGCTGGATGTTAAAATTCCTGCGATTTAGCCGGATCAAAGATTGACTTCAAAGCAACAATAGGTTTACAATCTCTTCACATGACTTTGGAGGCTTATGGTGATATTTGAGGAAACATGGCCGCTATGACCAAAACCATACTTGTCGTCGACGACGATCCAGACATCAGGGAACTGATCGGCTTCAACTTACATCAAGCTGGATTCAAAGTTGAAACAGCGGCGAATGGTGTCCTTGGCATTGAGAAGGCCACCAAAATTGTACCGGACCTTATTTTATTGGATGTCATGATGCCTGAAATGGACGGCATCGAAGCCTGCAAGCGAATTCGAGAGCATCCCTTGACAAAAGATTGCCTCATTGCCTTCCTATCTGCTCGAGGTGAAGATTACAGTCAAATGGTCGGCTTTGACTCAGGGGCTGATGATTACATGACCAAGCCCGTTGCGCCGCGAGTATTGATCAAACGAATCGAAGCTTTGATGCGCCGCCTTCCATCGGAAAAATCAGAAAACGTCATTGTCCTTAATGACCTCACGATCGATCGTGAGCGCTTTCTCGTCATCAAGAATGGTGAGGAACTCATGCTGCCAAAAAAGGAGTTTGAACTGCTCTATTTGCTTTGTTCATCGCCTGGAAAAGTTTTCACGCGTGATATCATTCTCAGCAAAGTCTGGGGACACAAAGTCATTGTAGGTGACCGTACGATTGACGTTCACATCCGAAAACTCAGAAGCAAGCTCGGTGATGAACACTTCGCCACAATTAAAGGTGTAGGCTATAAATTTGAGTCGTGATCAACAAAAGCACCCCGCGAGAAATTGCCCTTAAAACATCTCCGATTTTAGCGGTGCTAAGTGGAATTGCGACGTTTTTACTGCTCCAAACTTTGGACGCCATGCACCTCTGGGCACTGGCACTTCTGGCGGGATTGGTGACTGAAACTGCCTCTTTTTTGATCATTGAATGGTCGATCAAAACCTTCGTTTCACGGCGGGTTGAAGTCCTTTCAAAAGCCATTTCATCGGTTGAGAATCGAGGTCAAATGAAAGATGACCGCGAAAGCCTTGATGATATTATCGAATGGGCCAATAAGCAAGTAAACGACATCAAGTCACTTCAAGAAAAAGATTCATTCCGAAAAGAATTCATCGGCAACTTGGCCCACGAACTGAAAACACCGTTATTCAACATTCAAGGTTTCGTAATGACTTTGATGGAAAACGACTTGAAAGACGAAGAATTGGTTCGAAATTTCCTGAGCAAGGCGAACAAGAATGTGGATCGCATGACGGAATTAATCGAAGATCTCGACGCCATTTCGAAACTTGAGTCTGATAGCGTAGAAATGTCCCTCATACCTTGCAACATCATTGACGAAATGAGGAGCGCATTGGAGAGTGCTGAAACTGCGGCTGAGAAGAAAAAAATCACATTGATCTTGGCGTTGCCGCCGAGCGCTTCAAAAGCTATCAATGTTTTGTGCAGCCCCCGTCATATGCAACAGGTGCTCACCAATTTGCTAACGAATTCGATTCATTATGGCCGCGAGGGAGGAAATTCAACCTTGAGATTGGAAGACAACGGTCGCTCCGTAAAAATCTCTATTGAGGACGATGGCGTGGGCATAGCCCCGGATGACATCTCCCGCATCTTCGAACGCTTTTATCGGGTGGATAAAAGCCGTTCTCGGCATGCCGGTGGTTCGGGTCTAGGACTGTCGATTGTCAAGCACATTGTTGAATCCCATGGCCAAGAAATCTCCGTTGCATCTGAGCTCGGTAAAGGATCAATCTTCTCATGGAACTTGGTGAATTTCGATTGGGAAGCCGAAAAACGGAACCTCACAGTCACCCCTTCTGAACCAAACTGAATCTCAGAGCTCAAAATCTAGCCCCGCTGCATCATACCTGTGCCAGCAGCATTCACAAAAGGATTCTCTCGCTTTTCTATTCCGATGGTCGTGGCGCCTCCATGGCCCGGCCAAACTTCAAAATCGTCAGGCAATGCATAAAGCACTTCTGCAATGCTTTTGACCAAAGCCAGCGGATCACAGCCAGGCAGATCAGTTCTGCCAACACTTCGTTCAAACAAAACATCGCCTCCGACCACCCAGCCCTGTTGATGCTCCACAAAGACGACGTGTCCGGGCGCATGTCCGGGTGTGAAGCGCACCTCCAATTCTGAGGAGCCGCAACGAATGCGCTCACCTTCCGAAAGGAAATCACCGAGAGCAGGAGGGTCTGACATCTGGACCCCGTATACAGCAGCTGCCCGCGGAGCCTGTTCGTAGGTGAGGTTATCCTGCAGATGCAACCGAGGTTTTAAACCCCAACGCTCAAAAATCCATGCAGCACCCATCACATGATCCAAATGTGCATGGGTTAGAAGGCATTGCGTCGGAACAATTCCGGCATCATCGCAAAACTTTGCAAATTCTTCTTGCTCATTTTTCGTGGACATACCAGGGTCAAACACAGTGGCACCGCCATCTCCATGGTCAAGCAGATAGGTTCGTTCACCGAACGCGTTGAATGTAAATGCGTGAAGTATTGTCATCTGGCTGTAACTTCGAAAGGTATGCCGCCGCAAAGCTATTTCATACGACTCACAATCCTTGGATTTTTAATCGCGCTGTTCCTTCCAGAGGGACAGACGCAATTTTACGATGGCTCCAATGTCACCTTCGGAAAGAATCGGGTTCAATACCGCGCCTTTACGTGGCAATACTTTCCCACCAAGCGAGCAGAGGTCTATTATTACCAGGGCGGAAAAGCCTTGGCATCTAGAATCACTGCATCACTTCCTCAATGGATGGAGGAGGTCGAGGAAGTATTTGATCGACGGATTGACGGGGGTGTTCAAGTGCTTGTATTCAACAAGCAAACCGAATTCAGACAATCCAATATTGGGGCTGCTTCAGATGAAGAAAACAACATTGGAGGCACAGCGATGCTCGTCGGCAGCAAGCTTTTTGCTTTTGGGCAGCAAGAATGGATCGATGTGGAAATCCAAGTTAAATCTGGCCTAGCAAAGCTATTGTTCAACCAAATCATGTTTGGTGGCAATTGGCAAGAGGCCCTTCGAAATTCGACTTCCACCTCTTTCCCATTGTGGTTCTCCGAAGGGCTAGCATCTTACGTCTCGCAACCATGGAATGCAGAGGTCGCTATGCAGATTGGAGATGCCGCTCGAAACAAAGCCATCAGCAAAGCACATCAAGTGAGTGCCGATCAAGCGCCATGGGTAGGACACGCTGTCTGGAAATACATCGCGGACATTTTTGGGCCAATGGTCGTATCGAACACGCTATACATGACCCGTGTATCGAGAAGCTTGGAGAAAGGTTTTCAATATGCCACAGGCATGGATTTGGTCACAGTACTGGAAGAAGCTAACCGATACCATTTGGAATGGGATGAATCGGAAAACCCATTTCCAAGCTTGGTCAACCGACGGGATCGGAGGCTAGCAAGCAAGAATCCGGGAAATCTACCGATCCAAATCAAAGGAGATGCCTCGGTAAATGCAGTTTGGTTTCACCCCGACGGAAAGCGATTTGTATGGGCCACTGAAGAACGGGGTCAAATCAAAATTTGGTTAGGCGATGTAGACGGTTCAAAAGCCATTCGGCTCGGAAAACACGGCCATAAAATCGACCGCATTCAGAGTCAATCATCTCCCGCATTCGCCTGGCATCCCAACGGAAAACTGCTTTCTTATACCCTTGAAGATGGTCCACAAAATAAACTGATCACAGTCAACATCGAAACGTTGGAGTCCAGTGCCAAAGACATTTTTCAAATCGATAAGATTCTGAGCATGTCCTATGCGCCAGATGGAAGCACAATGATTTGGAGCGGTCTGCGAAACGGACAATCTGACTTGTACCTGTATCAAGTGATTGGAAACAACCAATTGGCACTTTGGAGCGATCCTTACAATGACATCGACCCCATCTATTCGGAAGACGGGAAGTCCATCTGGTTCGCATCCAACCGTCCAACCACTGACCTTCAATCCGAATTCGTTTTGGGCGAGCCCTTGTCCAAGCAACATGATTTGTTTCGACTGAATTGGCAGGGAAAAATACCGCAGCTGGAGCCGTGGGTGCAAACGCCGTACACAGATGAAAGGCTTCCACAATTGCATGGTGAAACGCAAGTAACCTATTTGGCCGAACAACCCAGTGGTAAGCAGGAACGATGGGTTTCCTGGCGAGATAGCGCCATTGCCTTTATCGATACAACCATTCACTATCGTTGGTTCACCGAAAAGCGATTGGCACAAACCCTGCCGGCTCCCGTGCATTCGTATCAATTCATAGAGAAGCGAGGGGTCGTTGGGTTTCAACACCAACTCTGCGAACACCTGTTTTGGCATGAAGTCAATGAAGACAAAGGTCAATGGGAAGCATCTGCACAAACACCGGAATCATCCGAAGCCGAAATTTCTTTGGATTTGGACTGGGGTTGGAAACCACAACAAGGAGAAACAGACATTCGAAACTATCAATTCGGAGCATGGCAGGAAGAAGACGCTCAAGCACAGACTATCGGGAATCAATCGAATCAATCTGCACAGGATAAAGGAGCCACAAAGGCCGATAATTTGTCATCAAGCGGATGGAAACCATACACACTTCCAAAACCCATCAATTACCGCCGCAACTATGCGATTGAATCGGTTACGGGACAATTGGATAATTCATTTGGCACCAATTTTTATCAATCCTATTCTGGAGAAATTGCCGTGCAACCGGGGCTTGGTGGTCTGTCGCGTATTTCCATGAGTGATCTATTCGAAGACCGAAGATTTACCGCGGGTTTCCGGCTTTCCGGATCCTTGAGCAACAGCCGTTACATGCTGGCTTATGCTGACTTAAGCAGAAGAATGGATCGAACGTGGATTTTCGAACGGCAAGGAGTGACCCAAAATGCGAACAACAATCAATCGCCAGTCAACACGCACATTCACTTGCTCAGGCACCAATTGAGCTATCCATTTGATGAAGTGAGGAGCATTCGCATGCAAGCCATGGCACGAATGGACCGCAACACGCCTTTGTCCACGGACGCATACAATTTGAGTCAACCAACGACCTTTACCCACCAAACGGGCTTGCAGTTGGCCTACGTATTCGATAACACCCGCCAACGAATGATCAACATCCGGGAAGGATTGCGGTTCCGGATTTGGGGCGAATATCTCGTGAATCCTGAAAATACTGAAGCTACATTTGGCACTGTAGGCTGGGATTTTCGGTGGTACAAGCCACTCTGGCGGGACATCACTTTTGCTTTTCGCAGCGCCGCCAATTGGTCCATCGGAGCACAAAAATTGCTAACCATGGTAGGTGGTGTCGACAACGCAATATCACTCGCAGGCAATTCCAATACCCCAATAGATCCCACCATCGCGTATGCCTATCAATCACGCGTTACGCCCATTCGAGGATTTAAAAATAACGCCCGCAACGGGTCAAACATGGCTCTCTTCAACACTGAAATACGTTTGCCAATCTGGAGTTCCCTGAGTAAACGATCTGTCGAATCCGAATTCCTAAGAGATCTCCAATGCGTCGGTTTTGCCGATGTGGGTTCTGCATGGAACGGGCGCCATCCGTATGATGAGGCCAACTCATTTAACCAAGTCGTTGTCGTGCAAAACCCCATTACAGTCACTGTGGACAACAACCGTGAACCGATCATCTGGGGCACGGGGTTTGGCCTTCGATCCAAACTTCTAGGTTATTGGGTTCGGGCCGATTGGTGCTGGGGCGTCGATGATGGGCGTTGGCAAGATCGAATCTTCAATGTATCTCTTCAACTTGACTTCTAAACCATGGACATCAATACGTTAGTGATTTTAATGGCAATAGGCCTTTTTGCGGGGATTGCCAGCGGTTTTGTTGGAATTGGTGGAGGAATGATCATCGTGCCCGCCCTTGTCTTTGGGTTGGGCATGTCCCAGCATATGGCACAGGGAACCAGTCTCGCCATGATGATTCCACCCATTGGAATTTTGGCCGTGGTCAGCTATTACAAGGCCGGGGCAGTTAATCTTCAATTTGCTGCAGCCATTGCCTTCACATTCATACTCGGCGCATGGATCGGAAGCAAATGGTCACTCAAGATGAATCCAGCGGTGGTGCGAGCCATTTTCGCTGTCTTTATGCTGTATGCTGCCGTACGACTTGGATGGAAGTCATGGCTGGAATTGAAAGGGTCAATCTGAGGAGCGAGCCTACCCCGTGATTCAGTTTGCGTATTCGCTCAAAAACTTGATGCGTGCGAGTTTCAATTCCTGTTCGCTGTACACATCGTTCCATTCCTCGATCAGTGCAGTAACGCTCGCGTCCTCCGATTCCTTCAGGAAATCAAACAATTCTTCAAGGCTTTCATCATCGAGGCTTTTCTCAATGATGTAATCCAAATTGACTTTGGTGCCAGCCGAAACAATATTTTCAATTTCAGTCATCACCTCATCAGGCTTGATGTTCAAGTCCTTGGCAATGTCTTGAAGGTCGATTTGACGGTCGATGCGTTGGATGATATGCACCTTGGAAGAAGACTTGTTATTGGTTGTCCGCACCAGCAAATCTTCTGCTCTTTCGATGCCCTCCTCTTGCACATAATCATCAATCAATTTCAAAAACGGCTTGCCGTATTTCCGGGCCTTTCCTGAGCCCACACCTGAAATTCGAAGCAACTCATCCTCTGTCAGCGGATAATGTATCGCCATCTCATCCAAACTGATGTCCTGAAAAATCACGTATGGAGGGAGCGTTTCATCATCAGCCACTTGCTTTCGCAACGACTTTAGCATGCCCCTGAGCTTTTCATCCATGGCTCCACCCTGACTCGATCGCGTCTGACTCATCGAATCGATGGCGTCTACATCGGAATAATCCCGCTCTTGAGCCACCATGACTGGAGATGGATCAGTCAAAAACTTCATTCCGCGGTCCGTGATCTTCAAAACCCCGTAAGTTTCGATTTCCTTGCGGATCAGTCCAAGCACCAACATTTGGCGAATGAGGCCGTTCCAGTAACGTTCATCCTGACCTTTTCCACGGCACCAAAACGGGCTCGACACACCCTTATAATCTTGAATTTCTCTGTTCTCCTCTCCACACAAAACGCCCGTAATGAAAGGAGATCTGAATTTTTGTTCGTGCTCGAGAATGGCGCTTAAAATTAGATGCACTTCTTCCTGACCATCTCGCAGAACTGGCGGATTCGCCATGTTATCACAATTCATCGCGCCTGGGCCGTTGTGCTCATCAAATTCCTCTCCGAAATAGTGAAGTAGAAATTTTCTCCGGCTCATCGAAGTCTCGGCATATGCCATCACTTCTTGAAGCAACTGCTGCCCTATCTCCTGCTCCGCAAGTGGTTTTCCTTGAAGGAATTTTTCGAGCTTTTCGATGTCACGATGGCTGTAGAAAGCAATGCAATGTCCTTCACCTCCATCCCGACCTGCCCGGCCAGTCTCCTGGTAGTAGCTTTCGAGCGACTTGGGTATATCGTAGTGAATCACGTAGCGCACGTCCGGTTTGTCAATGCCCATTCCGAAGGCAATTGTCGCAACAATGACGTCTACATCCTGCATCAAGAATTGATCTTGCATGCGGCTCCTCGTTCCGGCATCCATTCCTGCATGATACCCCAATGCTTTGATGCCATTTACACGAAGAACCTCTGATATCTCTTCCACCTTTTTGCGGCTCAAGCAATAAACGATTCCGCTTCTCCCCACATTTCGCTTTGCATGTCGGACAATTTGCTTCAACGCGTCCTTTTTAGCTCGGACTTCATAAAACAAATTGTCACGATTGAACGAAGCCTTGAAAAGTTGAGCGTTCTTCATCTCCAGATTTTTCTGGATGTCAGCTTGAACTTTGGGAGTGGCCGTGGCCGTCAAAGCTATGATCGGCACGTCAGCAATTTGATTGACGATGGAACGAATTCGCCGATATTCTGGCCGAAAATCATGACCCCATTCGGAAATACAGTGCGCCTCATCCACCGCTACAAAACTGATTCGAACGCTTCGCAAGAAGTTGATGTTGTCTTCCTTGGTTAAGCTTTCAGGGGCGACATACAGTAGTTTGGTCAAACCGGTAGACACATCATCACGAACGCGAAGCGCATCCGCTTTTGACAAACTTGAGTTTAAATAGTGCGCAATTGAATCGGTCTCGTGATGGCCTCTGATGGCGTCCACTTGATTCTTCATGAGTGCAATGAGCGGCGAGACCACAATCGCAGTACCTTCCAACATCAACGCCGGCAATTGATAACACATGGACTTACCACCGCCCGTTGGCATGATCACAAACGAGTCTTGTCCACGTAAAACGCAGTCAATTACTTGCTCTTGTTCACCTTTGAATTCATTGAACCCAAAGAACTGCTTAAGTGCCACCTGGGGTGACATTTCGGTCGTACTCATCAATCAGGCATTTGGTGCCGGCTTGCGCCGGGCGAAAGCTTTAGCTTTGCGCTTACTAAAGATAGGCAATTTTTAAGCAAGGGCGACGTCTTGTGCTTAAGCATTTTTGAAAGACCCTTTTAAATTTAAATGATGGATTGGATCAGACGCGCAACTGAAACCTTGACCCTAGAAAGCGATGCCATTCGAGATTTGATCCCAAAGGTGGGAATTGAATTCAAGGCCGTCGGTCAACTGTTACTCGAAATGAAAGGTCGGGTGGTCATTACGGGCATTGGAAAGAGCGCCATTATCGCGCAAAAACTCGCAGCGACATTCAACTCCACAGGCACACCTGCAATCTTCATGCACGCTGCCGATGCCATACACGGTGACCTCGGACTGGTGCAGCGCGATGACCTTGTGATTTGCATCTCTAAAAGCGGCAATTCTCCCGAAATAAAAGCCCTTGTGCCTCTGCTCAAGAGCCGCGATATCCAATTGATTGGAATGGTGGGAAATGATGGTTCGTATCTCGCTCAACACAGTGACTTCATCCTCGATACGACAGTTTCCAAAGAAGCTTGTCCATTGGATCTTGCTCCTACTTCAAGCACAGCGGCCCAGATGGCCATGGGGGATGCGCTGGCCACATGCCTGATGGAAGCCCGCGGCTTCGAAGCCGCCGATTTCGCGCAAATGCATCCTGGCGGAGCGCTTGGCAAGCGGCTCTACACACGATTGCAAGATGTTATGCGCAGCGATCAGAATCCTTCCGTAATGCACGATGCAAGCCTCAAACTTGTTGTTTTGGAAATGAGCTCTGGCAGATGCGGTGCCACTGCAGTCAAACACAACGATAAGGTTGTTGGAATCATCACCGATGGTGATTTACGGAGAGCGATGGAGAACGGTCTTGGAACCGATGCCGAAGCCATCCAATTGATGAACGATGCTCCGAAAACCATGCCCCATGATGCTCTTGCTGTTCAGGCCTTCCAGTTGATGGAGAAACATTCCATATCGCAAATCATGGTCATGGATGGAGAGGACTATGCAGGGATCGTTCATTTGCACGATATCTTGAGAGAAGGCATCTTCTAACGACCTAATTTTGCAGCATGGCTCTGGATCAACCGGAAGATGAAAAACTACAAGATGTAGAAATGGGATTCCTCGACCACCTCGAGGAATTGCGAAAACGTCTGTTTTGGTCCGCCGCATTCATCTTGACGGGTGGTATCGCCTTGTTTATATCCAAAAACTGGCTCTTCGAAACGGTGCTCTTTGGTCCCAGAAGGACAGATTTCATAAGCTTTAGAGCTTGGTGCTGGCTCTCAAACCAGATTGGAGCAGGTGACGCCTTGTGTGTTCAGGAGATCAATTACGAGTTGATCAACACCACCATGCTTGGCAATTTTACCACCCATATTTTAGTGTCAGCCATCGGTGGATTCATTCTTTCTTTTCCATTGGTCTTTTGGCAAGGGTGGCTTTTTTTAAGGCCTGCATTGAAAGATCGTGAGCGCGAGGCAGCGCGCGGTATTGGCCTGAGCTCTTCCCTGCTCTTTTTTATGGGCGTCGCTTTTGGCTACCTCATCATTGCACCGCTCTCGTTGCAGTTTTTAGGCAACTATGAATTGGGAGATGTACAAGCCCGGATATCGGTGATGTCTTACATGAAGACGATCGCTTCAATCACAATGGCAGCAGGACTGATCTTTCAACTGCCTGTCGTGGTCTACTTTCTGAGCCGCGCAGGGCTTATCACACCAGACATTCTCAAGTCTTATCGAAAGCATGCATTGGTCGGAATCCTTGTAATTGCAGCGGTCATTACGCCACCAGATGTCACGAGTCAACTTCTCGTCGCCATGCCCGTATTGATTCTTTATGAAATCAGCATCGCCATTTCAAGGAGAGTAATGAAGCGAAAGTTGAGTGAATCAAACAAGGATTGATGAAAGCAAGAAAGCTTTTTGTGATCTTCGTCTTGCTGCCGTGGTCGTTGCTACTTCACGCCCAAACGACAGCGATTCAAGGGCGCATATTTGACAGCGAAACCGGGGCGCCGATTCCCTTTGTAAATGTGGCGTTAACAGCTGCAGGCAGCGGCACAATGACCAATCAGAAAGGCGAGTTCAAACTCACCACTGAAAATCGACCCGGGCGCCTCTCAATCAGCTCCATGGGGTATAGCTCCAAAAATCTTGAAGTCACCCGTGGCATCTCCCAATCCATGGACGTGGCCTTGGAACCGCGTTCCATTGAACTGCTTACCGCTGAAGTGCGACCTGATAAATCCAAAAAGAAGAACCCTGCCAAACCTTTGATGCAACGGGTCATCGACGTCAAAAAAAAGAACGACCCAAACGCACTCGTTGCAGCGAAAAACAATTCGTATTCCAAATTGGAGCTGGACCTAAATGACATCAGCGAAAAACAAGCCTCACGCTGGTATTGGGGGCCATTTAAGTGGGTGTTTAGCTATTTAGACAGCTCAGAATCGCGCGTTGCCTTGCCATTCATCATGGCAGAAATTCTTGCCGAAGAACAATGGCAGAACAGTCCTAAACGTGAACAAAAAAACATTGTCGCCAGCCAATTGAGCAGCAAATTCAGCAACTCCAAAAACGCTGCAGAATTAGATGCGGCTTTGCCAAAGCTGAATGTCTACGAAAATCAAATGCTGCTCTTGGACCGGACGTTCACCTCCCCCATGCACGATCGGGCGTTGGCTCATTACCGTTTTTACATCTTGGATACGCTGGAGATAAATGACAGACCAACCTTTCACTTGGCATTTATACCACGCCGAAAAGGCGAGTCTACATTTGAAGGAGAGCTCTGGATTGATTCGCTAACCCTAGGATTGCAGTCGATTGAAGCGCGATTGAGCAATGCGTCCAATGTCAACTTTGTTCGCGCCATGCAATGGAGCCAGTCATTTGAGCAAGTGGAAAGCCTCGACAACGAACAGCTACAAGCTTGGATGATGCGCGAAGAAAACATCCTCATGGATTTTAGCTTGACCGATCGCACCATCGGAGCCTACCTCAGAAGGAATACGCAATTCACAAACCTGAAGTGGCAGACAAAAAAATGGAATGGCGGCTGGACAGGAGGTCGAGACTTGCAATTCCAACCAGATACGCTCACCAATTCGCAATGGGTGGCAAGCCGAGACACGCCGTTGCTTCAGCGAGAAGCTGACATTTATGCGATGACAGATTCAATCATGGCCATGCCACAATGGCGGTTTGTGAAAGGATTGGGGTATTGCCTTAGCACAGGCTATGTCACAAAAGGGCCGCTAGAGGTGGGGGCATGGTGGTCTGCTTTCACCCAAAACCCCACAGAAGGCAACCGCTTTCGCCTGGACCTTCGCACTTCCAACGCCTGGAGCACGCGCTTCATGCCCAAAGTATTCGCGGCGTATGGCACCGACGATTTACGTTGGAAGGCCGGATTCAGCGCGCGTTACATCCAGAAAAAGACACCTCGCACCGAATTCTTATTTGAAATCAAGCGAGATCTAGAGCAGCTCGGAATGATTGGATTGCTCAGTCAAGGCCAAGCATTCACATCGGCATTTCGGACCGACTCTGTGAATTCCCTTTCAGAGGTGCAACGTGCTGAAATTTCGGTTCTGCATGAATTCGGATCTGGATTTTCCGGTTTTTTTGAATGGCGCCATCGGCAAATCGGGGCCCTAGGAGACCTTGAATTCTTGGAGCCCGTCACAGCAGAACCAGTGGACCAGCTCGTGACATCGGAGGCAAGTGTCGTACTGCGTTTTGCAAAGAAAGAACGGTTTGTTGGCGGGGAGTTTGAACGGGTAAGCTTGGGCACCGAATGGCCCATTTTGACTGCAAAGGTGACCCTGGGAATCCCTAAAATGCTTGGGTCCCAGTACCGCTATGCGCGCTGGACCATCGAAGGCGAAGATGAAATGAGGCTTGGATGGTGGGGGCGGCTAGAGTGGTATGCCCAAGCTGGATTCTATCAGGGAAGTGCTCCTTTTGCACTGATGGAAGTGGTGCCAGCCAGCGGGACCATTTTATTGAGTGATGAAGCATTTAGCATGATCAACCTGTACGAGCGCGTTACCGATCGCTGGGCCACTGGTCTTTTGGAATGGCATGCAGAAGGCCTGCTATTGAACCACCTGCCCCTCGTGAGAAAGCTAAAACTGCGCGAAGTCGCCGGGGTCCGGAGCATTGCAGGCGCTTGGCATGAAAAACATGAAGCATTGCTCGAGTTGCCCGACAACACATCGGGCTTAAATGGCTCATACACCGAATGCTCGCTCGGAATAGAAAATATTTTGGGCGTTTTCCGCGTTGATGCCGTGTGGCGCACAGATCGTGCAATTGGCGAACGGGAAAGCTGGGGCATACGTTTCGGATTTGGCGCTGAAATTTGATGCCTGCCACCCTTACTTTTGCTCCATGAACTCCTCATCAACAGCCCCAAAAAGATTGCACGCCAGAGGATTGGTCAAGCAGTACGGTCAGCGAAGAGTAGTCGATGGCGTTTCATTGGAAGTCAAAGAGGGAGAAGTGGTAGGATTACTGGGACCAAACGGAGCGGGAAAAACCACCAGCTTCTATGCGGTTGTGGGTCTTGTTCAAGCAGATGAAGGCCAAGTATTCATTGATGACACTGAAATCACCCAACGACCCATGTACCAGAGAGGTAGGATGGGTTTGGGCTATTTGCCCCAAGAGCCTTCGGTCTTCCGAAAGCTTTCTGTTGAAGATAATATCTCAGCCATTCTGGAACTGCAGCCACTGAGCAAGCGAGATCAGGCGTCAAAGTTGGAAAGCTTGCTGGATGAATTTGGCCTTCAAAAAGTCCGGAAATCTATGGGCGACGTGCTCAGCGGCGGCGAACGACGGCGAACGGAAATCGCTCGTGCTTTGGCAACGAATCCCCAATTCATCTTATTGGATGAACCATTTGCAGGCGTGGATCCTATTGCAGTGGAAGACATTCAACGCATTGTTGAGCAACTCCGGGCCAAGAACATCGGTATTCTTATCACTGACCACAATGTCCAAGAAACGCTGCACATTACTGATCGCGCCTACCTTCTTTTTGAAGGGCGAATCCTGAAGCATGGCACCGCCGAGGAATTGGCGTCAGACGAACAAGTCAGAAGGGTTTATCTGGGCCAGAATTTTGTGCTTCGAGAACGCAGATAAGGCTTTTTTTTACGAGCGTAGGCCCTGCTGGGCAAGGATTCGAGCCACGTACTTTCCAATCACATCAAACTCCAAATTGACCCGGTCTCCTGGGGTCAAGGCACCAAGGTTGGTGTGTTCCCAAGTGTATGGAATGATGGCCACTGAAAATCCTTCAGGATGTGAATCCACCACCGTAAGGCTAACACCGTTGATGGTGATCGATCCTTTTTGCACCGTGATGTTCTCAGGGGAAGCTTCATGCACAAAGTGCAACACCCAGCTACCATTGGCATCCACGACATTTTCCAAGACTGCTGTGGCGTCCACATGACCTTGCACCAGATGACCGTCCAGACGGCCACCAAGCGATGTACATCGTTCCAAGTTTACGGCATCTCCTACCTTCCAACCTCCCAAATTGGTGCGATCCAGAGTTTCCTGAATGGCTGTAACGACAAAACTATTGGATTGCTTCTCAACCACTGTGAGGCACACGCCATTGTGCGCTACGCTTTGGTCAATCTTCAACTCAGAAGTGAATGGAGCCTCCAGCTCGAAGTGCACATTCGTTCCCTCTTGCTCGATCCGCAATACCCTTCCGATGCCTTCAATGATTCCTGTAAACATGACTTATTCGTTTGGAGGTAGAACACCATTCAACAATTGAAGTTCACCTGAAAAATTCTCCTCCACAATGCCCGTAAGGCGAATCGTAAACACCTTTGCCGTGACGTAATAAACCCCGTCGGCACACATGCCACCATCGCGGTGAATGCCGCTCCAGTTGATGCTTGGATCTAAAGTCTGGAATACCTCCTCTCCATTTCGATTGAAAATGCGCACATCCACGCTATCAATGAACTTCCAAGGGAATGCTTGGAAGAGGTCATTCACGTTATCCCGATTGGGTGTAAAGACATTCGGCAAGAAATAATACGGACAATTGTCCACACAAATGGTGTCACTGAGGGCACTTTCATTCCGACGCAATGTGCCATCTGGACCCGGCATCAGGCTATCCAACGCAGACAAGGCGAAACATCCCGCTATGCTGCCGTATTCTCCTGCCTCATTCCACACATATTCAGAAAAGTCAGGACCGTCAAAAAATTCAATGGGCATCAATGATTCCCCCAAAAATGGAGCCCAATGCAATTGATAGGCCATCACATCGTCTGCACAGGCGAATGCATCTTGCCACTCCATCGTATTGCGCTCTGCGATGCAGTCAGAATCCAAGCGGAATTCAGGAGGACAAGGCGGTGTAAAGTCAAATGGGACAGCACAAACTTCCTGACTCCAGTTGATCAAATCATACGGTACTCCCGGGCCCTCGTAAGCTCCAATGGTTCGGACTCGATAGCAATACGTCTCATTATTTACCAATCCACTGTCGGTGAATGCCGGTTCGGAAGCAGTGCCAATCAAAGTGAAAACTCCCAGCGCATCTTCGCGGTAAAATTCAAACAATCCGTTGGTCCACGGCACAGTATTTGTCACGTTCAATGTCAATCGGTTGTCATCCGATTCGATGCGCAACCAAGGGGTTGAAGCACGGGATGAAATTCCGATTTGGTCCGCTCCACTAAAACAACTTACACGGTAGTTCCAATCCGCTTCCATTGTATTGATTGGAGCGTGCGTCCAGAGCGTATCGGGGTTGACCAGGAGAAGACTCGGATTGGTTTCAAACAACAATTCCTCCGACTCCTCTTCTCCCATCACAGCACCAAAAATTCGATAGGAATAAGGCCCTGGAAAAACCAGCGTATCCGCATCGGTTGGCGGCGACCATGCCAAATTAACGGCGCCCTCCTCAGAGGTTTCTGCAACTGAAGCCCTGGTCATCACAGGAACATCCTTGCGAATGGTTGCGCAGACTTCATCGCTTGAAAGTGATTCGCCGCTGCCGGGCCACGATGTTACAACTCGGTAACAGTATGTGGCTCCAAAAGACAACGTCGAAGTATCAATCCATTCTGTCACGTCCAAACCTTCAACGCTGTGCACCCACTCGTAACCCGTGTAAGCTGGAACTCCCGTCTCACATAATTCAGGAGACCATTCCAAAGAGTCCAACTTTCGATAAATGTGATAATTCCCAGCTTCAATTTTCCAGGGCGGCAATTCTGACAAACATGGATTTGAATTCCAATCCAAGATGACACTGTTTCCAACAGGGGTTGCACCGCCCATCTCAACGCCAGGAGCAATGACCTTGATCTGAAATGATTCCAAATCCATAAGTTGCACCTGGTTGCTATTGTCCTCCGCCCGAACAATGACTTGGTATGGTGTTTCTCGCACTTCTGTGCATTCCGGAGACCAAATGAATTGACCAATGCCCGCACCGAGGTTGGTGAAATTTGCCAGATTCGTCACTTCCGTCAAGGGCCCACCAATTGCATCCAACACGACGTTGTCGCCATCCGGATCAGTGGCATTGGCAAAAAGTGATAAAAATGAGCCCGCAACCACACAGGTGTCCACTATGGGGTCCAACACCGGAGGCTGATTTGTGCACATCTCTACCGTGATCTGCATGTCGCGAACCACCTCTCCTACTAGGACCAACGCACCTCCAACATCCCGCCATTCTTGGATGCGCATCGCCACATTGTAAATTCCCGGAATTTCAGGTGCATCCCAAATCACATCTCCATAAACTGGGTCAATGGTAAACGAATCATCGCCCGGACTCACCTCGTCAGGGGGAAAGTAGTCGGGAATTATTTCCGTGTTGAATCCACGGCACGGCACCAAGTCGTATGTCAGTAAATCCCCATCTGGATCATGTGCTCCCGGATTGTGAATCCATGTTTGAAACAGGCAGGCATTTTGCTGAGCGGGGTTTAGCAATTGCACCGAACTGTTATGGCCGGCTTGCGGATCAATGATCAGCAAACTGCTAATGGAAAATGGGACATCTACAGATCCCGGAATGTTCAGCACCCCATTGTTCCGGTTGGGGTCCTCGACTTGAATTTCGTAAACCCCTGGGCCTCCGTATGTGTGAAGGCCGCGGTACAAATTCATTTGCACTTCATCCTCCAACAGCGTCTCACTTTCGCGTTCTAAGCTGTCCACGGGAGCACCATTTTCGTCGCCCCAATAGAGGTAAAGAAAAGGGCGATCTGCTGGCGCGGTTGACTTGGTGTAGGTCGTAATCAAGATTTCGTAAGTCAAGCCACTGACATGCGTGTAAGTGATTTCTCCAGCACGGTTGTGCGTGGCCAAGGCCTGATGTGACTGCGCAAGCCCAAGCAACAACATCAAAGTTGTCGCGGTCTGGACGACGCACTCATGCATGCGCTGACGTTTGCATTGGGAAGCGCTGTGAAACGCAAAAAGTTTGCTTGAAAAAACCATCTTCTCTTGCAAGTTAGGACATGGAATGCATCCGTTACCTTTGCCTACGCAAATGGCTAGCAAAAAAAACCCAACACGCATCGGTTTCAGCTGTGGCGACCCCAATGGGATCGGCATTGAAACTTTGATACAGGTGTTCGCAGACAACAGAATGTTTCGCGAAGCGACCCCTGTATTGTATGCCACCAAAAACCTTGTAGAATCTGCGCTTGAATTGGTTGACCAAGGCTCTCGACTTGATTGGGCTGTGGTTGAAAGTGCGGATGATGCTCGAGCAGATCAATTGAACCTTGTAGCGATTGACGAAGAATCTTGGGAAATTAAATGGGGTCAAGTGGACGCCGCTGCTGGAGACTTCGCCATGAAGTCACTGGAGGCTGTGGTGAACGACTTGGCATCGACCAAAGTAGATGTTCTCGTGACCTTGCCCATCAACAAGGAGGCCATGCGCCTTGGCAAATTCAATCATCCAGGACACACCGAATACTTGGCGGATTTCGCCAATGTCGATGAAGTCTTAATGCTTCTCGTAGCAGGTGATCTGCGAGTCGGAATGTGCACCGGCCACATTGCTCTCAAAGACGTGGCCTCAGCGATTGATACCAAGATTATCGTGGAAAAGGCCCGGCTCATGCACGATTCATTGTCCAAAGACTTCGGTATCGCCCAGCCCCGCATTGCCATTCTCGGCCTCAACCCCCATGCCAGTGACAATGGATTGATGGGCGATGAAGAAAAGCAAATCATTGCACCCGCCGTTCGCGAATTGACTGCCGAAGGCAAGATCGTCATGGGTCCATATGCGGCAGATGGCTTCTTTGGATCCGGAGCGCACAAGCAATTTGATGGTGTATTGGCCATGTATCATGACCAAGGATTGGCACCTTTCAAGGCGCTGAGCTTTGGCAATGGCGTAAACTTTACCGCAGGATTGCCCGTGGTGAGAACCAGCCCAGATCATGGGACTGGATTCGACATTGCTGGACAAGGTTTGGCCAAAGGCGACTCGTTGAGAGCAGCCATATTCTTGGCCAGGGACATCCGTTCCAACCGTCAAGACCATCGTTTGCTCACGGCAACCCCCCTCAAAATCAATGAAAAATACCGGCGAGAGGACAGCCGTCGCGATTGACACAATGTGCATTTGTTGAACCGGAATCTTCTCACTACCTTTGCACTCCCCAAAATGAGGAGGTAATGAATCACTTGGCACCCTATCGAATAGCGTTCGTGGGTTTAAAGCCCGGGAAACATGACTTCCAAATGGAGGTGGACAAGTTGTTCTTTGAATCCTTTCCCCACGCAGAAACCGATGAAATTTTCGGAAATCTGTCAGTCACTCTTGACAAACTGGGCTCACGCATTTATTGCGTTGCTGATTTCGAGGGCTTTGCAAAGCTTCCTTGTGATCGGTGCCTTGAACCTGTCAATGTGACACTGACGTTTTCTGAAAGATTGATTGTTCAATTGGGTGAACTTACGGACACGGACGAAGAAATTTGGACGTTGGGACCGGAGTGCCACGAATTGGACATCAGCCAGCCTGTTTTTGAGTGGTTGCATTTGAACTTGCCCAGCAGGCGACTTCATGAAGAGCAGGACGAATGTGATCCTGAAGTCATGGATTTCCTGGTAGATGGCTCAACACGCACATCCACTGATCTTCACGGGTCGTCAGGGGATAGTGGAAAGGATGAAGACAGCGACATAGACCCTCGTTGGAACGCATTGAAAGATTTGAAATAAACCGTCATGGCACATCCCAAAAGACGCCAAAGTAAGGCAAGAACGCGAAAGCGTAGAACTCACCACGCATTGACTGCTCCTCAGGTTGCAGCATGTCCAACAACTGGACAGCCTCACCTCTTCCACCGTGCTCACTGGCATGAAGGAAAACTTTACTACAAAGGAAAA
>CAJQMI010000129.1 GCA_905479395.1 uncultured Flavobacteriales bacterium | reverse complement strand
GCGGGATTTGGAACTGAATTGCTCATTGAGGCCAACATCGCTGCCAAAAAAGGCACCGACTTTGCTCTTCCTCTCGATGCTGTGAGCGATGCGTCATATGCGCAATTCATCCAATTCCAAACAAACGAATCCGTTGCAGCGGCAGCTGCCCAAGAAGGCACTTTTTCGAATGTGACACTCGCCATTGGATTGGATGTAGAACCTGAGGCAACCGCTCGGATTGTGTTCAATCAAAGCACCGGCGAAGAAATTTTAGGAAAAACGAAGGGACATCTAGATTTGCGAGTTGATGACTTTGAGGACATCAACTTAAAAGGATCGCTTGAAGTCACAGAAGGCACGTACTACTTTACGTTGCAGAATTTGATCAACAAAACCTTCAATATTGTTCCTGGCGGGACCATTGAATGGTATGGAGACCCCTACGCTGCCCAAATCGATTTGCTCACTTCTTATGAAACTCGAGCTCGATTGGATCCGATTTTGCCCGATGAACCTAATTTACCAGGACGCGTACCTGTGGAATTATTGTTATCGCTAAATGGCGCGTTATTTCAGCCCGAAATTGGGTTCAATATAAAAGTACCAAAGGCCGATTCACGATTGGAGATATTGATTGAAGGAGCCTTGCTAAATGAAGAAGAACTGCAACGACAAGCCTTGAGCTTACTGGTCATGAATCAATTCATCAGTCAAGATCCCTTAACAAGCGCTCTCGGAGGCTTTCAAGGTGCGGGACATAGCTCTGCGTTCCTTGCCAATCAACTGGGACATTGGATTTCTCAAATTTCACCCGGAATGGATCTCGGACTGGACTACTCGAACGATGACCTCAGCGGAGAGCAGGAATTGGCACTGGCTTTGAGCACACAATTGTTCAATGAGCGTTTGCGGCTCGAAGGGGCCTTTGGCGCACAGAGCGCGGGACAAATATCAACGGATGACATTCAGGTGCAAGATGTTACCATAAGCTACGATCTCGATAGAAGAGGACAGTATCAAGTCACAGGACAGTCCAAGAGCAATCAATCCATGATCAACGCCTTGGATGGAAGCAGCACTCAAGGAGTTGGCATTCGAATGCGGCATGAGTTCAATCGTTGGGGCGATTGGAAAATCGAAAAATCAAGTGCGGAAATCGATTAAACTCAAATCATACGTTATCCCAAGTCCGAAAGGATCGGACTTGCTTAAATTGCAAGCAAAACTTTCTCCATGAAATCTTTCTGCAACGTGTTGGGCTTGGTCTTTGCAATCGGAAGTACACTTGCAGTCAATGGTCAAGTGAGCATCACTAGCGGAGACTTGCCTCAAGCAGGCTATACATATGACGTGGTAAATACAGCCGTCACAGACTTTTCTTTGACCGCCATTGACGGACCTAATGCGACATGGGATGCATCCAGTCTGGTAGCTATCGGTGACGCTCCAATCTCACCCGTTGATATCGACGATGCCTCAATCACTGCGGCATTGGTGTTCAATAGTCCATTCAATGCAACCTATCAATGCGACTATTATCTCCCTACTGTCTTTCCGGACCTAGGTTTCGAATTGCCCATTCCCTTGGATGGATTCAATAATTTCTACCAAACGAGTGGTGGTCACTTTGCCATCGCTGGGATTGGCCTGAGTGCTTCCGGCTTTGATCTGCCAGTTACCTATGATGACATTGATGAATTCTTCCCTCTTCCTTTCAGTTTTGGAGAGACATTTGAAAGCACGGCAGCATTTGAATTGAACCTCGAAGGAATTTTAACCTACGGACTGGACCAGACTCGAAGTGTCACGGCAGATGCCTGGGGCACGCTTATACTTCCGGGTGGATCCTTTGACGTGTTGCGAACGAGAACGCAACTCAACGCCACAGATGACATTGATATCGCAAAATTGGGTGAACCGTTCACCGTGGAACGAGACCAAATCATCTATCAATGGTGGGGCGAAGGCACTGGTGTGCCACTTTTAGAAGTGACAGAAATCATGGGGATTCCTGCCCTTGCAACTTTCCAAAACATCGACAGCACAAACGAACTCCATGAGATCAGTTCCACATCGTCGATCATTTTTCCGAATCCGGTATCCGCTGGCAATGTGCTGAACATTGGATCCGTTCCTACCTCCTACTCCATTTTTAACACCCAAGGAAAGAAAATTGCAGACGGGAAATCATCGGCTATTCAAATTCCTTCCAACTGGAAAGCTGGAATTTATACCATCGCCATACAAGGGGAAACGGAACGTTTCATCGTTCGCCGTTAGGTCATCCGTTTGTGATTTGCATCAAATGATTCCGTCTTTTTCGAAGGAATCAATCTCCATACCAATCTGCTTGTCATACCATTGATCGAGTGCCCAACCTTTGGCTATCTGTGCATTTCTAAAAACTCGAAATGGCACAGAAGGTCGAAACAAGGCCCATCGAATGCGATCCCGCAGCACTGTGATCGACGATGGCACCACAACTGCTCGGGCTGAAACATTTTGCATTGCCTCTTCAGAGCCCAACCAGGCAAGCGCCTCCTGCTCAACCAACGCAGCGTTACTTGGAATCAAAACCAGCACAGGCCCTCTGTCATCAGACAAAAGCTCACGCCTAGCCACCTCCACTCTTTTCATCTGATTCACATCAAGAACCGCTTCTTCATGGAAGCGCACGGTATACAACCCCATTGAAAGCTCAATGGTGGCGTCTTGCAGTTTTGTAGTGAGTGTATGCTCCATAATCTATAAAAAAGACAAGCGATCAATCGCAGTAAAAATCAGAAAATGGATTGGGTGTGCAAAAATTCAGGTTATACGTATCGGCGCCTTCAATCAAATATTGCAGCGAAGCCGTTGTGCAGCCAATTCCATAGACGCCCTGCGTAGAGCGTGCTGCAAACAATCCGAGTCCGCCGTTGATGTTGGTATACTCCGGACGCTCCTGAATGACACCCGTGACAGGTGAATTGATTTCGAGGTAGGTGGACAGCTCATCATTTGCAACCGTCAACTCAAAGTCAACGACACGAGCAATTTGCACTTCTTCATCCCAAACTCCTAGAACACGGGTAACGAATGGATCAACTTGAAGTTGCGAAGCAAGGGTGGTGAAAAAACGCTCACCACTCACCTCTTTTTGCAGGACATCACCACCCTCATCGTCTTGGGTATTCAATGTACCAATGGGCCATTCGATGATGCGCTCCTCCTCGGTTAACAAGTCAGTATGCTCTTCATCATTCCAAGTTCGTTCGATGACATGAATGAGCATCTTTGCGTCATAACGACTGGCGCCAGCCGTTGAAGACCACTTAAACGTCAAATCTGGAAATGTGGTTTGAAAACCAACGCTGGCAAAGCCTAGCTTGAAATTTGTAACCCCAGGTGGTGGTTGCGAGATGTTGCCTATTCGTTCTGCAATCATGTTGGTCGTTGAAGAGACATCGCCTTCATCTGCAATTGAAATATCCAAGTCATACTCAGCATCCGTATCCAAACCTCCTTCAGGGATGAAATACCACATCTGCTGCTCAGGGCCAAAGAAAATACCCTGGTCTGATTTATTTTCAATCGTCGTATCCACCAGAGCCCACTCCCGGGTCACGCCTCCTATTCGTTCCGTGACCTCGACCGTCAAATCTTCTGCAGGGTATTCGCTGCTATCGGCGATCATCGCAACGTCGAATTGATTTCCGACCCCAAGCCAGGTGCGGTTTACGCGCACCCATTGCGTATCCTGCTGAGCATCAAGCAAACCGAAAATCACTGGCGTTTTCTGGTACGGCGCATTCAGTTCAATGTCAGTCGAACAACTGCTCATCAGCAAAATCACTGATCCCAAAAGGGACAGGCAAAGGATGTGCAGACGGATTGGCGTGGTCGGTGTCATCATGCGACTTGATGTGGTTTCAATTTCTGTGACGAAGATAACCCCAAGAGGAAAGAAATGGTATCCATTCCGTCTGCATAATCCCATGGCAGCGGCATTTGTGTATTCCCAAAGGGCACCACAGGGACAGCGCCGACATCATGAGCCGAAGCATCACGAGCCGCGATGCATTGCAATTGCTCAGAATGTTCTTCCAAATGTGAGCGAAGCGCAGTGACATCTGCGTATGGCTCATAAAACAACGAGCCAACAGGACTTAAGAAAGCACTGTCTTCTTTCAACAGCACGAATCCATTCTCAATCAAATCGACTTGATTCAGCAACCAGACTGCCTTGTGATAGTCATAGTTGTTCGCATACTTGTTGTGGTTGCCCAAGTGCGACCACTCGACCCAGATTTTGAACAATCTGTTCAAATCAAATCCAACTGGCACAAAAAGCTTGGTTACACTCCTGCATCCCATTCCAAAATATTGAAACACGTCCATGCCCAATGCGCGGATGTCGTCGTCAGATTCTGATCCATCTAAAATGGCCACACTGGTGCGTTGGCTCCTCAAAACACGAGGCAAGTCCTTGAAATAATATTCAAAATACCGATTTGTATTGGCGCTTCCAGTTGCGATCACAGCATCCACTTCATTCATTTTTCCCGTGACCCACTCCACCTTCAATTTTTCTCCCTCTGGCAAGAAGTTTTGCCATGCCTCGATCACCGCAATCATGAGGACAGAATCTGATGAACTGGTTTTTACGACCGCTTCGTGGCCCGTTAACAGCGTGCACAAAACATCATGCCAACCCACGAGTGGTAAGTTTCCTGCCAAGACCAGGCCAACCCTTTTCGAATCACGTTCGTTCGAATTCCACTCATAGCGGTCCAACCAATCTGTCAAAATGTTTGGATGGAGCATGCCGCCACAACCCGCCATAGCTGCTTTACATGAATCCCTCGTAAACCACCTGTTTTGCATTTCGGCTTGGGAAAGCAAGGAATCATCATTGGGCCCGTGGCCTGAAATTTCGCCTCGCAACCAAGCGCCAAGTTGAACAAGTGCTAATTCCAATGTGTTCGTCATTTTGGTGTGTATCTTCACGCCAAATTTACGTATCAACCTCAGACCGAAAGAAGCAATGGCCATTATGATCACAGACGAATGCATCAACTGCGGTGCATGTGAACCTGAATGCCCCAACAACGCCATCTATGAAGGTGGAGCGAATTGGCAGTTCTCAGAAGGAACAGGTTTCGACGGAACCGGTGTTCATCCCACCGTGGGAGAAGTCAAATCAGACACCGAAAATGAGCCTGGTAGCATGGACGTCTACTACATAGCTCACTCCAAGTGCACAGAGTGCGTGGGATTTCATGACGAACCACAATGTGCAGCCGTCTGCCCTGTAGACTGTTGCGTCGACGATCCCGACCATGTCGAATCTGAAGAACTGCTTCTAGCCAAGAAAGCGTTCATGCACTTGTGATGAGCGCAATGAAAACGGGACAAGCTCGTTTTTGAATAAGATGAACATCATTAGCAGATTCTTTTTAGCGATGCTGCCCTTGGTTGTGGCGGCATCGGGAATAGCCCAAGACAATACTAGGACAGCAGAAGAAATTCAAGAGCGGCTGGATGATCCCATCGGCTACCTCATGGATCTGCACGACCGCTTGGTGCAAGCCAAAAATGACAAAACCCGGCGACAAGCACATAATCTGCTGAAAGCTGAAATGTTTGCAACATTCGACCAAATCGATTTCTGGGACACCCCGACAGACTCACTGGCCCAACGCATTGGAATTGTATCCAGTGGAGACGATGAAGATCGAATTGCTATTTTGACATGGAACGTGGAGTACGAGGACCGAACAAACGAATATGGTGGAATCATCCTGACACGAACAAATGCGAATGTGCAAGTGGTGACCCCCTTAACGTTTAAAGCTTCCAACGCACGGCGCAACACATTGGATTCCAAGGCACGATTTACACCAAAAAACTGGCCGGGTGCAATCTATTATGATATTCTCGTGCAAAACCAAGGCAATAGACCGGTCTATACACTTCTAGGATGGGATGGAGCAGACGGATTGCGCAATAGAAAAATCATAGAAACCATGAGCGCCAATGGGAGTCGAATCAAGTTCGGCATACCCATCATCGACATCGGAAGAGGGTCGGTAAAACGTCACATCCTCGAATACAGTGACGCTGTCTCGACAACCCTCAAATGGAGAGAAGACATGGGGATGATTGTCATGGATCACTTAAGTCCTTCCGATCCAGCGATGAAAGGTTTCACGGCCTATTACGGACCGGATTTTACGTATGATGGCTTCTACTGGCACCGAAATCATTGGGTGTTGAAGGAAGATATTGAAGTCCGGGACACCGAACTAAAGGCTCCTTGGAACAATCCTAAAAATTGGCGCCGACGTTCGCGCAATTGATTTTAAGAGCGAGGATTTTGCGCAAGCGATAGTATCTTCGTTTTATGAAAATGCTTTCAAATTTTGGTCATTTATTGACCCTTGCAATTGCGGTCTCTTTCATTCTATTAGCTGCCACAACGCAAGCTCAGGAGAAGCTCGCACCAGCAAGCGCTGAAACCGCCACCGCAATTGGCGACTCCCTTGGCCTTTCCCCATTGGCTTTTGAAGCTTTCTTGGCTGATTCATTGCAGATGGACTCAGCTCGAAAAGTCCAAAAGAATCGACAGGCCAATCTCAGGCGTGAAATCAATGCTCTTTCTCGAACTCCGCTCGGGAGCGAATCCTTGGAATGGCATCAATGCATGGACATCGAAGTTGAACGGGCTGGCAGGTCGGTTGTGCAGCGATTTTGGTTTGATGACAAATTACAAGAAGGTCCCTTTATCTGGTTTGCCGATACTCTTCGCAATGATGAATGGCTGTGGTTTGATGCTGAAGAGCGCAGAATGGCAACGTTGTTCTTGAATTCCAATCAAGGCAATTATATTTCTAGAAAGCTTGCCGAAATGAGCAGAATGATGGGAAATGGAACTGAAGTTGCAAAAAAGAAAGCCAGCAAGTGGAAGGTTGAAAACAAGGGCGAGCCCCTCCGTTATGTTCTCGAAACTGAGCAGGGCACTTACACACTTGCACTGGGATCTAAATCCATTTCAAAAGCAACAGCAATGGTCAATTGGTTAAAACTGCAACCTATCGAGGCCTTTACACTCCCTGTAGATGTGAAAAAACGCCCCATAGAATCGCTTGAGTTGAGAAATTCAGAGGGCTTGCTGATTTATGCATTTAATATTCAAAATACGCAAGAATTAGAGCCTGCATTCACGATCGATCCTTCCTCCATTCAGATCAATGACCCAGAGCGAAGTTTGAACGTTATCGCTCGTGAGAGGGCTGAAAAGAAAAAGCTAGAAGAAACTTCCGAATAAGGAGTTCGACGCAAGCGGAAGTTGAATCACACCGATGATTGACTCAATGCTCGCTCACCAATCCACACCTCCGTTGCGCCACTTCCATACTCGCGTGGATCTGCAGAACGGCAAGTGCAATCGGGATAGTACTGATCAACGCGACTCCAAATTTGGTGCCGCAACACCCCTTGTCCAATGCCGTGAATGAACACCAGTTTCTTCATCCGCTGACGGATTCCAATTTGCAACATTCGCTCAAAGTGAGCCAACTGCAAATCAAGCATTGTGGTCGGGTCCAAACCCGCTTGTGAATCCACGATGGCATGCATGTGCAAATCCACTTCCATATCAGACCGCTCATTGGCGCGTGCGTTGGCTTCCTTGTACTTGGTTTTGAAATCTTTTTCAAGCCGACTCTTTCGCTCAGGCGATACATCCTGTTGGACAATTTCAATCACCGATGGAACCACACGTTCGTACGCCATCTTTTCTTCCTTTGCATCTTCAATCACAAGCAAGCGACCTGCGTCATAGGGATATTCAAATCCACTATCATCCTCCACCATCACTTCCGCATCTGATATGATTTTGGTCACGACACCGTTTCCAACTTCATCCAAAAAGCGAACTTTTGATCCAACTTGTAGTGCATTCAATCCCATGTGTGCGAAATTAGTCATCCTGTTCGCTTAACCTGACGCTATGACAAACACTTTCTCTTCATTTAGATTGAATAAACCTTTGATCCTGTGCTTGACCATGGTACTGTTGGCGTTTGGTCACTCTTCCTTCGTGATTGGTCAAACTGCAATCAAATCCAAACAACTATCGAGCATCGACAAATCCATGTCTCGCGCTGTTGAGAGCATGAACCTTCCCTCCCTATCTGTCGCCATCGTGCACGATGGCGAGTTGATCTGGAGCCAATCTTACGGAACGCTCGATGTGAACAGCGAAGCACCCGCAACACCAGAAGCGCTTTACGCAGTTGCATCGAATACCAAGGCATTTACAAGTGCCGCCCTGGCGCAACTGGTCGATGCAGGAAAAATTGAATGGGACGACCGAGTAACAGATTATTTGCCCAGTTTTAAATTGTACGATGCATATGTGACATCAGAGCTTCGAATCCGGGATTTGCTTTGTCACCGATCAGGACTGGCAACGTTTTCAGGAGATCTTCTCTGGTACGGATCCACTTGGACTGCGGAAGAAGTTCTTGAAAAAGCCCAGCACCTCCAACCTACCAGTTCATTTCGGACAGAATTCGGTTACCAAAACATTCTGTACATCGCTGCTGGCAAAATCATAGAGACTGTGACTGGACAGCCCTGGAAAAAGTGCATCCAAGACTCGCTTCTAACTCGGGTTGGAATGGGTCAATCAGCATTGAGCATCCTAGATTTGGACCCAACACAAACTATTGCTCAGCCACACAATGAAACATCTGAAGGCAATCTCGTGCCCATCGAATGGGTAAACTGGGACAACATGGCACCGGCCGGCGCTTTGCTGGCAAGTGTTGCAGATATGGCCAAGTGGATGGTGGTGCAACTCGATAGTGGTCGCATAGCAGACAAGAGACTCTGGAATCAAGCACAAACCCAGCAGATGTGGAGCATGCACACTCCAATTCCTGTTTCAAATTGGTACCGTTCGAAGATGCCATCCATGCACTTCAGGGGATATGGACTCGGCTGGGAAATGGCCACACTGCATGGCCGGAAAATTGTTGGGCATTCCGGTGGATATGATGGTATGATCTCACGGCAAATGCTCGTGCCAGAGGAAAAAATTGGTGTTTTCATCGTGACAAATACCAATAGCTCCGTGCCATGGGCTCTTGGGTACGACTTTTTGGATGTTCTACTCGATGGAAATTACGACTTCGACATGCTCACTTTTCTAGAGTCCAATCGTATTGAAGAAAATGCGAATAGATCGAAAGAACTCGAAATAATGGAAGCGACTCGTGTCCAGGATACGAAACCATCGCATCCCCTATCAGACTTCGTTGGTTCATATACAGATTCCATGTACGGTTCGATTGAAATAACCGCTGCGAAAGATGGTCTGGGGTTGCAGTTCATTCAGACACCTTTGTTCAAGGCAGAGCTAAAGCACTGGCACTACGATACCTTCCAATTGAATTGGTCCGAACAAATGATGCTCCCGAGCGGAATGGTGCATTTCACCATTGATGCTATGGGCAAAGTGGAAGCACTGGATGTCAATGTGCCAAACCCTGATTTTGATTTTACCGAACTTCATTTTGTTCGTGATTAAACTCTGGCATACGCAGATTAAATCGTACCTTAACAGACTGAAAATGAAAAGCTTTAAATTCATCATCTCAATGTTTAGTTCACCAACATCGAACCGGTTATGCCGCAGATTATTCTGTGCTTTTGGAGCTTCTTTCATCTTTGTTTCAGGAGCACTCGCACAACCTGATGCACCAGACGGACTCAATTCACAGGCCCTCCGAGACTGGCTCAAGGAAGAATGGTACAATCCATATTTCAGTGATTTGGGATACAATGGAGCCCGCACCCAGATGTTTGGCTACACAGACGAACTCGACGGAGCAATCCATTGCATCTACACGGGGTTTGAGCAGGATTCTGAATTTACCACCTACTTGAATCCCATCAATACGGAGCACATCGTCCCTCAAAGCTACTTTGGAGGCATCTCTCCAATGAAATCAGACCTATTCAACATCCGCCCTTCCCATGGAAGTGCCAATTCTTCGCGAGGAAATTCGCCCTACAGCGAAATAGCAAATGAAAACGCTCAGTGGTATGGAATAAATGCCGGAGGAACCTATACAACCCAAAATAACATCCCTGCCAATCCAGAAAACTGGTCAAAACGTTCGGGTGAACAATGGGAACCAAGGGAAGATGTCAAAGGAGACATTGCACGGAAGGTTTTCTATTTCTTCACGATGTATCCTTCCCAAGCCGGAAGCATAGAAGCGCTCGGTATGCCCGAGATGTTCTTTCAATGGCACACAGATGACCCTGTATCCACCTTTGAATCAACTCGAAACAACCGTATTCAGGAGGTACAAGGCAACGCTAATCCGTACATCACTCATCCCGAATACGTGGAAACAGCATGGTTTTGGTCTGGTGAGACCATCGCTGGGTGCACAGATCCCATTGCATGCAATTATGAGCCTGAAGCGAATTTCGATGATGGCTCTTGTACCTTCCCCGAGCAAGGCCTGGACTGCGACGGCAACAGCCTATCAAGCTGCTCGTTGTTTTTCAGTGAATATGCCGAAGGAAGCTCGAACAACAAATACCTAGAAATCTACAATCCAGGTGTTGTGGAAGTCTCTCTGGACGGGTACGCACTTGCTCACACGGTCAATGCGCCAAGCATACCTGGCGAATTCGAAACTTGGGTGGAATTGCCAACCACAGCAACAATTGCGCCGGGTGCCGTTTTCAAAATCGTTCATACACAAGCAACTATCGAGCTTCTCAACAATGCTGATTTCTCTTACAGCAGCTTGTCCAACGGAGACGATGGCTTCGGTCTCGTTTTTGGATCGCCTACTGATTTTGATCTGTTGGACATCATAGGAAATTGGGATGCAGACCCCGGTTCTGGATGGGCTGTTGCTGGTGTTGACAATGCAACTTCCAACCATACTTTGATTCGAAAACCGGATGTATTGGATGGAAACGACGGAGATTGGAGCGCCTCTGCAGGTACCGATTCTGAAAATTCAGAATGGATTGTAATGGATTCCGACGACTGGTCCAATTTTGGAGAACATTCAGCTATTGGGACATGCAGCACAGATGTTGAGGAAGAAGAAGAAGTTCTCGGTTGCAGCTATGCCTCAGCTTGCAATTTTAATCCATTGAGCACCCTCGACGATGGCACTTGTGAATTCTCCAGTTGTGAAATTCCAGGCTGCACATATGACAGCGCTCTTAACTTCAATCCTTTGGCGACTTTTGATGATGCCAGCTGCCTCTTCAGCGACAACATAAATAGTTGTGCAACAGACATTAACGGCGATAACATCATCAGTGTTGGAGACTTGTTATTGCTCCTTACCGACTTCGGTGGCGAATGCCCTTGACCAAGATTTCGCGAATTGATTTGCATGGTATTGAGGCCATGTTTTGTGGCTATTTCCAGGCTAAAGGCTGAATAATAGGAGTGCATAGAACTGGTCATTTCATCGACCAACACCATAGAAATCTACAAGTAGCAATTATTTATGTCGACGAATTGGTCTTAATCGGCCCTGAGTCCTTATATTAGGAGTCCCAAATTGTCTGACATGAGCCAAACTTGCCTAACCAGGATATTCTGGATCGGCGCGATTTTGTACGGAGTTGTGAATCCTACAGTCGCCCAAGATTACCAAATGTCCATTGATATCGTAGCGGAACACGAAGGAATGGTGGATGAAGCTGATCTGACCGATCATACCACCTATCGCTTCTACATCGAGACCGCAGACCCCCAAGATCGGGTATTGTCTGTATTTGGAAACGATGAGAGCCCAACTCAAATCATAGCCCCTAATGGCTATTTCAACAGCATTTACGCATCGGGTCCAAGTGCTTCGGGTATTTCTTTGATTGGTCTTTCTGTTTACCCTTCCCTGTCGTTCGACAGCTACATCACAATTGGCATCGAGCATGAACCCATTTCCGAGAATGGCGAAGTTGCCATTCAAATCAATGAGGACATCGATCAGCAATGGGTGACGAATTTATTTTCACCATCGGCAACATCAGGCAACGATATTTATATGACCACAGATTTGGGAGGTGATTGGTCAGCACCAGAAACCTCTTCGAATGGACTAGCTGGAGATGACTTAAAAGTTTTAATTGCCCAATTCACAAGTTCTGACTGCCTTTCGGGAACTCTCCATGCACTGATTCAACCTGCAGACGGTTCAGAACCGTTTGTTTTGGGACAGCAATTTAACTGCACAGACTGCGGATCAATCGGCTGTAGCAATGAAACCGCTTGCAATTTTGATCCAACCGCTCCCTCCTATCCTGGCTCTGAAACCGGCTGCGAATTCGCAAACACCGGCTATGACTGCGATGGAAACTGCCTGACCGACTCAGATGGTGACGGGACGTGTGACGAGTTCGAAGTAGGCGGATGCACAGACACTATGGCACTGAATTTCGATCCCAATGCCACAGATGAAAATGGCTATTGTGCATATGCCGAAGATTTAAATTGTGCGGACGAAGCTGCTTGCAATTTTCAAGCCTTCGAAGGACCTGGATATTGCCTTCAGATAGAACCTCATGCAGTTCATGATGGAATGGTTGGAACGGATGATCTCACAGGATATACCACATACAGAATCTATGCGTTGTGCGAAAACAGCGATGATTTTGTGTCCAGCGTGAGTGGTGATTCAGAATTCCCAACTGTGATTGAAACGACAGGGGATTTCTTTCAAAGCTCATTTGGCGGTGCCTTGGGCTCTGATCAGAACCCCTCACTCTTTGCCTTTTTTCCCAGTGCTGCACACGACAGTTTTGTAACCATTGGACTCACTGAGAGTCCGGGCGAAGGCGAAGGCAGCATCAATACGATCACATCAGCCGAGAGCCCTTGGAACCTTGAGTTCGAAGCAGGCGAAACGCTCGCAATCAATGATGACATTGGAGGCGGATGGTACATCTTCAACGGAGACATCAATGGCACTGCTGGAGATGACTATAAGGTTCTTCTAGCTCAAATCACCACGGATGGTGACCTTGAAGGAAGCATGTATGTGCAGTTCTTCGTGAACGGCTCTCCAGCAAACGAGGTTCGCCAGCTCATTGACTTTGCTCAAGCGTGCTACGGACCCGAAGAATTTGCCGCGTGTGAATACCCCGAGGAAGGTCTGGACTGCGATGGAAACTGCGCCAATGATGAAGACGGAGATGGCGTATGCGATGCAGACGAAATAACCGGTTGCACGGACACGAATGCCTGCAACATGGACCCGCTGGCAACTGAAAATGATGGGTCTTGCGAATTCCCACAAGATGGATACGACTGCGACGGTGAATGCCTCGTAGACTCGGACGGAGATGGTATCTGTGACTCGTTCGAAATTGAAGGATGTTCGGATGAAGCAGCATGCAACTACAACGCAGACGCTACGGACGACAACGGATCTTGCTTCTTTGCAGAAAACGGATACGACTGCGAAGGAAACTGCATCGCCGATGC
>CAJQMI010000128.1 GCA_905479395.1 uncultured Flavobacteriales bacterium | reverse complement strand
CCCAAGTTCAACTCACGGTCAAACTTTACGCTGAAAGTGCTTTCGAATACTGGGTTCGGGAAGATGTTCCACTCGGTTGTGTTGTCAATGTTAGACAATCCGTGAGAAGGACCATTGTTTTCGCCGAAGCAAGAACCATCGTCGTAAGAAGCATCAGTGTTGAAGTTTGCAGCGTTTGCATTCGTGCAACCAAACACCTGAGCGTCAGTTGAAGAGAATGTCAAATCATAAGCTCTCCAAGCAGCTCCTTCAGCGTCCCAACCTTGTAGGTTAAGGATACCAGTTGCTGTTCCGTCAGTAGTCAATTGCATCAACAAAATGCGATCACCAGCGGCAGTAGCAGCTTGAACGTCAGTAGGCACAACAAACCAAGCTCCATCTGTAACAGTCAATTCAGATCCGCTCAAGAATGAGTTGTAATCTACACCGACAGTCCAAAGGTTGTTGTTGGTGCTGTTAGAAGCTCCAATAGTCACCCAGCTATCATATTCGAGTGATCCGTCAAGAGCGACGATCTGCTCGTTTACGTCCAAAGACGAAAAGCTTCCGTATTGGTGTTGGTAAAAGTTGCCAGTAGTGCTCAGGTTCAACAAGTGTTCTCCGTCAGCGAAAACTGCGTGCAATGAATGCTCGGCTGAGGGTAGAACAGCGTACACTCGGTACGTGTTTCCTTCAACCTGGCCGCCATTGTCAACGGCTTCGACAACCAGCTCTACGTTGCTGGCACTCGCACCGAAGGCGAGAAAAGAGGCCGCAGCCAGTGTGAAAAGGTTCTTCATTTCAATGAATTATTAGATGTTTCTTGGTCTAGATTTGATGTCTGTTGAGGCTAAGATATGACAATCCTTCGTTATTCCCAAAATTATTTTATCGAAGTTAATAAAATGTTCATAGACGAAAGAAGGCTTCTAAGCGACTTGAACGAATGTAAGGCGAAATTCGATGAACTGCAAATCACGATACCTCTTGATCAAGGAGATGGCTCCATTCACTTGTAAAGAACGCAGCGTTAATTCATTGCTCAAATAAAGTTCACAGCCGGAGGCCTGCCATATATATTCGCTCAAACATTAATGCACGAGGAATGGAACCGACATTATTACAGCATTTCGTTAAGGGCCAATGGCTGTCTGCCGATGAGCGCGATAGCGTGGAAATCCTGCATGCAATCCATGGGAACATTCATGCGCGCGCATCCAATGAAGAGTTGGATTGGCAGCAGGTATTGAATTATGGTCGAGAAGTTGGGAATCCAGCATTGCGCGCGTTGACTTTCCAAGAGCGCGGTTTGATGCTGAAAGCCCTAGCTCTTCATTTGCATTCCAAGAAGGAGCATTTCTACCAGCTGAGTCAAGCCACGGGGGCTACACGTATTGATTCGTGGATTGATATCGAGGGCGGCATTGGCAACTTGTTTAGCTATGCTAGTCTCAGGCGCCAGTTTGGAGATCAATCATTTGCACTCGACGGCGATGCCATTGGCTTGAGCAAAGGCGGAAGTTTTGTTGCCAACCACCTGCTTGTCCCAAAGGAAGGTGTGGCCGTACATATTAATGCGTTTAATTTCCCAGTCTGGGGAATGTTAGAGAAGGTCGCGGTCAACTGGTTAGCTGGCATGCCCGCTATCGTGAAGCCAGCCACTGCTACAAGCTTTTTAACTGAGGGTGTTGTTCGCGAAATCATTCGGTCAGGAATCCTTCCTCCTGGTGCGATTCAACTGATCTGTGGGCCAGCAAGGCAATTGTTGGATCATGTCGATGAACGGGATGTTGTGACCTTCACTGGATCTGCTTCAACAGGCATGAAGCTCAGAGCCCATCCCAACCTCAATGCTCATTCGGTTCCATTCAACATGGAGGCTGATTCCTTGAACTCTTGCATTTTGGGCAGTCACGTCCAACCTGGTGATGCCGAATTTGAGCTCTTCATCAAAGAAGTCAGAAAAGAAATGACGGTGAAGTGCGGCCAAAAGTGCACGGCGGTCAGAAGAGTATTTGTTCCTGAGCCTCTGATTGACGATGTGCAGGAAGCGCTCGTTAAAGCATTGTCGAAATCCACCAAAGGTGATCCGAATGTGGAAGGTGTCCGAATGGGTGCATTGGTCAATTCAGCGCAGAAGGACGAAGTGCTGAGCCAAGTCAAAAAACTGGAATCAGAGGCCACTTGTGTATATCGAGACGAAACAGATCCGATAGGAGATGTTGATCCAGCGGCTTTTATGGGGCCCGTCTTGTTGCGTATGGATGATCCCGATAACGCACAGCGATGCCATGACGTCGAAGCTTTTGGCCCTGTGAGCACGTTGATGCCCTATCGTGATTTGGACCATGCCATTGCTCTCACAAATCGAGGCAAAGGTTCACTTTGTTGTTCATTGGTAAGCCACGATTCCAAAGAAGCACAGCATTTTGTAATGGGAGCAGCTGTCATGCATGGAAGAATTCTGATTCTTGATCGCGATTGCGCGAAAGAGTCAACCGGCCACGGCTCCCCTCTCCCATTGCTTGTGCATGGTGGCCCAGGTCGCGCAGGAGGTGGTGAGGAAATGGGAGGATTGAGAGGAATACGTCATTATATGCAACGAACAGCTCTGCAGGGATCACCTTCCATGCTTTCAGCGATTACACAAACATATCATGCCGGCGGACAACAGACAGAAGCACAGCCACACCTATTCCAGCAGTACTTTGAAGATTTAATCATTGGCCATACGGTGACAACTGCTAAGCATACAATCACAGAGGCAGACATCGTCAATTTCGCAAACGTAAGCGGTGATCACTTTTATGCCCACGTAGATGAAACAAGTCTTGACGGAACCATTTTTGAGAAGCGTGTTGCTCATGGGTATTATCTGCTC
>CAJQMI010000127.1 GCA_905479395.1 uncultured Flavobacteriales bacterium | reverse complement strand
CCGACTTTAAGTCGAATCAGTCCGCAATCAGCCTCGACCAATCTCCGTTGGAGAACCTGCGGATATGCCAATTGCTGTTTACCAGCTGTGCCGCACTGTCATCCCACTTCCACTGAACACTGTACTGCATGGGAGCGAGCAAAGCCCTCTCCTGCTCCGTGGCTTCCATCCACTTGGAGCACTCGACCAATGCATCAAATGCCACAATGGAATAGGGCCCTGGGTCCGAACCATACAGCTCCCTAAATCGCAGCGTCTGGCGCTGCACACTTTCGTCGGTCCAATCGATAAAATTGGAGATTGGAACGGTCCAACTGGCTCGAGTCATGAAGTCACGCTCCATGAAATCAAGCTCAGCAGTCATCGAATTTGCGTAGATGCGAATGGGAAAAGAATCAGCCAACTGCAGCTCAGTTTGAACGTATGCGATCATGGATTGAGCTGATTTCCCAGCAGGTATAGCCACAACATTCAGTTTCGAAGTGTCCATGCTAACTGTAATTCCTTCCGCAAATCGGTTGTTCGTAGGCAATGATTCAAGACCACCCAATGAGCCTCGAACATCGAAAAATCCTTCTTTGAAGGCAGACTCGAGCGCCGCATCTTTCCCTCGTGTTTCCAAAAGCAGCACCGTATCCATTGGATGAGTGCGGGCCACCAGTGCTCCCAGTTTGCGCATTCCGTCTCGTTCGTCAGAACGCAAGGAAAACACCCGGTTGTGATGCGACCAAACCGCCGGCTTCAATGGGGTCAAAAGCCATTGCGGCGTTTTGGTCTGCGACAGCAGCTGATTCACGGAGTCCATCTTCGCACTGCGAAGAGGTCCGAGAACCACATCTGACCAGTTCAAGTCCGCCTCGCTCCAACTGTGAATTCCGAGGGTGTCAGGCTCTGTGTCTACGACCCGCAACTGAACTGCATACCCGCTGTCTTGGAGCAATTGAGCCGCCCATTCCATTCCATGAAAAAAGTCCAACGAAACTTCCCGAAGGCGTGTGGTGCGGGCGTCGTATTCACCTCCAACAACAGTATCAACCTCCAGCATAAAAGGAAGCATAGCCAGGACACGCAAGGTATCTGATCGCAGCACTGGAGATGACTCAAAATTGACATGTTCAGCCAACGAATCGCCTTCTGCAACCGTCGGCACAAGCAACACATCCCCAATGCCCAATACAGACTGCATATGACCATTGGCCATCTGCAATTCTGCATCTGTGATTCCGTATCGCTTCGAAATGCCATACCACGTTTCTCCAACAGCCACAACATGGTGATCGCCACGCCACAACACCCGTTCAGTAGGAGGCACCAACTGAACAGAAGCCGGAATCCAAATTTTCAAACCTGGAGTCAAAGGTTTTGCAACGTTGATGTTCGCCTCCGTCAATTCAGAAAGTGTCAAGTCGTTGCTGCGCGCAAGCCGGTCATATGTATCTCCAGGCAAGGCCGTGTACCAAACTTGTGCGTTCGTGGATGTGACAAATGACAGGGCAAAGGCCAAGCATATCGTCAACCATGTCATGCTCGCTGCGCGTGGCAACTTCTTTTCCAGATTAATCATTGGCTTTTTCCACGTTGAAATGCGCAAGGTATAAATCTTCTCGGTCTGCTTTTTGCCATTCCAGCTGACTCCATCACGAATCTCATTCAACTCGGATGGTATTTCGGCGGGAATACAAATCATTTCATTCCCATTCGATGGTTGCAGGTGGCTTTGAGCTGATGTCATAAACGACGCGATTCACACCCCGAACCTTGTTGATGATATCATTGGATACCTTGGCCAAGAACTCATAGGGCAAATGACTCCAGTCAGCAGTCATGCCATCGGTAGAACTCACCGCCCGAAGAGCCACTGCCTGCTCATATGTTCGCTCATCACCCATGACTCCGACGCTTTGCACCGGCAACAAAATTGCGCCTGCCTGCCAAACCTCATCGTACAGGTCAGCTTCCTTCAATCCATTGATCCAAATGGCATCTACTTCTTGCAAAATCCTCACTTTCTCCTCCGTGATATCTCCTAGAATGCGAATGGCCAAACCTGGTCCAGGAAACGGATGACGTCCCAAAATAGCTTGCTTGATGCCCAGTTCTTTGCCCACGCGTCGCACCTCGTCTTTGAAAATCAACCGCAGCGGCTCCACCACTTTGAGTTTCATGAAATCTGGCAGGCCTCCCACGTTGTGATGACTTTTAATGGTCGCAGAAGGACCGCCGGTCGCACTCACGCTTTCAATGACATCGGGATAGATGGTGCCTTGCGCAAGCCATTTTGCTCCTTCCACTTCTTTGGATGCATCATCAAATACATCGATGAACACCTTGCCAATGGCCTTTCGCTTCTTTTCGGGATCGGACTCCCCTGCGAGAGCTTCGAGGAATCTGTCACCTGCTTGAATGCCCTTGACTTGCAACCCCATGTCTTCATACGTGTCTAGCACCTGCTCAAACTCATTCTTTCGCAACAACCCATTGTCAACGAATATGCAGTGCAACTGCTTTCCAATGGCCCGGTGCAGCAAACTTGCCGCTACTGTAGAATCCACACCCCCACTGAGTCCCAAGATGACGCGATCATCGCCAATCTGATCCTTGAGGCGCGCGACGGTCTCATCGGCAAAGTTCGCCGGCGTCCAATCACCCGCGCATCCGCAAATCCCCTTGACAAAGTTGCCGAGCAAGATGGTTCCTTCTGAACTGTGCCAAACTTCAGGATGAAATTGAATGCCCCAAGCCGGCCGATTCACATCTCGGAAACCGGCAAATTTGACATCATGCGTGCTGCAAATTGTTTCAAACCCAGATCCCAATGATAGAATGGTGTCCCCATGACTCATCCACACTTGCGACTGAGCACTCATGCCTTTGAGGAGATCATCGGTTGTATCCACCTCTGCTAAGTGGGCTCTTCCGTACTCTCGTGTATTCGAGGCTTCAACAGACCCTCCATGAGTTTGAGCGAGGTATTGTGCCCCGTAACAAACCCCCAAAACAGGCACTTGTCCAAGCATCGTAGATAAATCCGGTTTGGGGGCATCTTCATCGCGAACACTGTGTGGAGACCCCGAAAGGATGACTCCTTGGATATCATCATTCAATCCCTCGTACGCGTGCCAAGGGATGATTTCAGAATAAACATTTAATTCCCTCACCCTTCGTGCGATGAGTTGGGTGTATTGACTGCCAAAATCCAGAATAAGAATACGCTGATGTGCCATGAGCTCGTCGCTTCTTTGGGGTTCTTAATTTCAAAAAGCAAAGGTAGCTTGGTCATTCCGGCTCGTTGACGAAATGGAAACGGTATTTTTGCACCATGATTCACCAAAACATTCAAGGCAAGCGCATCATTCTTGCCAGTCAGTCTCCCCGCCGACTGGAGTTGGTCAGAGGTTTGGAACTTGACCCCATCATTCGACTCAAAGACGTCGACGAATCCTATCCGCCCAACATTGCGGGGCCTGCGGTTGCCGAATACGTGACTCGCAAAAAAGCAGAAGCTTACCTGAGTGAGCTGGAAGACCATGATGTGCTTATCACCGGAGACACCGTGGTTCTTCTCGACAATGAAGTGCTCGGTAAACCCAAATCAGCAGAACAAGCTCGCACGATGTTAGACAAACTCAGCAATCGCACGCACACTGTGGCGTCTGGCATCGCTGTGACGACCAAAGCCGAAGGGATTTGTTCAGCGGTGGATACTTGCGAGGTCACTTTCGCAAAGCTTGATCTGGCTTTGATTGATCATTACATCGCACGCTATGAGCCGTTTGACAAGGCTGGCGGGTACGGAGTACAGGATTTGATCGGATTTTCAGGTGTAACGTCACTGAACGGATCTTACTTTACCGTAATGGGGTTGCCCACTCACCTCCTCTTCAATCTTTTAAACAATTTGAAATCATAACGTTAGGAATTTTAATGGGATATGTGTTTAACTTTTTCGAGATTGCAATGAACAACATCTGTCAAAGGATGTTAATTCCATGTTCTCAGGACACGTTTCTTATTTGTAACCAAAACCCAAACACATGACATCTTTTATTCTATCTGCTATTAAAGCAATGCCAACGGATGACTACGTAGGATTCACATTCTTCGTGGGCACCATGGCTATGATGGCAGCATCAGCATTCTTCTTCCTCTCAATCAACATGGTTGAAGGAAAATGGAAAACATCTTTATTGGTCAGCGGACTGATCA
Organism: uncultured Flavobacteriales bacterium; assembly: GCA_905479395.1. Classification (GTDB taxonomy): domain Bacteria; phylum Bacteroidota; class Bacteroidia; order Flavobacteriales_D; family Sanyastnellaceae; genus UA16. Next base: position 32,304 of record CAJQMI010000127.1, on the reverse strand, counting down.
CATTCATCGCCGCAGTTCACTATTACTACATGCGCGACTATTGGGCAGAAGTAGGTGAATCACCAACATTCTTCCGCTATGTAGACTGGACATTGACAGTTCCGTTGATGTGCGTTGAATTTTACCTGATCCTCAAGGCCGCTGGCGCGAAGACAGGTCTTCTCTGGAAATTGATCTGGGCTTCCGTAGTAATGCTCGTAACCGGTTACATCGGGGAGGCAGTCTACACAGACCAAGCTGCTATGTGGGGATTATTCTCAGGCATTGCATATTTCTACATTGTTTACCTCATCATGTTTGGAGAGGCAAAAGCTTTGGCTGACAAATCATCTGCATCAGTGCAACGAGCTCACGGTATTCTGTGCAAGTTCGTCCTCATCGGTTGGGGCATCTATCCTTTGGGATACATGATTGGCACGACAGGCTGGTACGATTTCGTTGATGGAATCGGACTCAACATGGATGTTGTTTACAACATCGGTGACGCAATCAACAAGATCGGCTTCGGCTTGGTCATCTACAGCTTGGCTGTAAGCAAGGACTAAACCCTTGAAAAATTAACGTTCCTGAACGTGAACCGCCGATCCTCTGGGTCGGCGGTTTTTTTTTGCCCTGTTTTTAATGAAACGAAATCAACGACGAAGGCGATTTCACATCCAATCCGTTGTCCATTTGACCAATGGAAACATGAGGGAGACCCTCCCGCTTCAAGAGAGCCTCAACTTGCTCTACTCCCTCATCACCGACGGAAATCAAAAGCCCGCCACTTGTCTGTGGATCGCACAAGAGGTCCCTTTCAAATCCATCAATGGCCTCGACATATTGACCATAACTCGCCCAATTTCTGTGGCTTCCGCCTGGCACACAACCATTGGAATGATAATGCTTGAGGCGCTCCGCAGACAACATTGGAACTGCCGCAAAATCAACCTTAGCACTGAGTTTTGCGCCTTCGCACATTTCAACCAAATGCCCCAAAAGGCCGAAACCTGTGACGTCCGTCATGGCATGAACCGCTGAGATTTGGGAAAGTTTTGTCCCAATCATATTTAAGGCTTGCATGGAATCAACTGCAGCGAATAAATCCGCATCAGTTACCAACCCCTTTTTCTGTGCGGTTGTGACCATCCCAACACCCACGGCTTTGGTCAAAAACAAATGATCCCCTGCTTTCGCAGCTGCATTGGCTTTTAAACGATCCAATTTCACACGTCCTGTCACAGCCAGGCCAAAAATAGGTTCAGGGCTATCTATGCTGTGGCCCCCTGCCAAAGGAATCTTGGCCTCTGAGCATATGCTTCGTCCTCCATCAAGCACAGCACTAGCTGCCGATTCCGGAATTTTCCCCAAAGGCCATCCAAGTATAGCAATCGCCATCAAGGGCTCACCTCCCATCGCATAAACATCACTGATCGCATTGGCTGCTGCAATGCGGCCAAACGTTCGGGGATCATCCACAATTGGCATGAAGAAATCCGTAGTGGAAATGATGCCCGTCCCATCCCCCAAATCCATTACCGCTGCATCATCCTTGGTGTCATTGCCAATGAGTAAGGACGGAAATGATTCAGAACGATCGACCCCCGAGAGGATTTCGTGCAACACTGCAGGGGAAAGCTTGCAGCCACAGCCTGCGCCATGAGAAAACTGGGTCAAGTGAATTGGATCCATTGTCAAGTAAATTTTAGATGCTGCACAGCGCTGAGTCAATCGAGCGCATGCAAATGTTTGGCGATATCAAGATGAGCAAGTCCTTTGCCGTCCATGGCAAAATTATGCTCCCGCGGGTACCGATGCTGCGTGTGGTCATAAAGTTTGTCATAATAAACCAATCCAATGGCAGCTGCTGTGCGCAAATCATCCTTGCGCAATGCATCAATCGCCTCCTGGCAGCGCAAACCTCCGAGCTTTTCTCGAATGCGTTCAAAGGCTGATACAAGCAAGGGAGTGCTTGCGGTTCCATACACCTCGCACAAAACGTCCAATCGTTCATCTTGCGTGCGCTCGAGGGTCCAAACTGGGGAAGCACGCATGGAGTCAAAAAACTCTTGCGGCAAATGCACAGTGCCTATTGCCCGACTTTCATTTTCTGTCCAAATCGGCAAATTCCAGTCGAATCCTTTCAAGATTCGATGACAATCGTTCGAAAATTGCTCCGAACTCGGCTGTGCAATCCTTTCAAGATTTCCGAAAGCGGAACCTAAATGCTTGGCAATTCCTTCCAAATCAAGTACTTGCGCTCCGATTTCATGCAAGGCATGGAGCACTTTGGTTTTGCCAACTCCCGTCATCCCCCCTACCACTCTCAAGCAGCGAATGGATTCGAAGTCGTGACGTGCCCATGTCCGGTATGCTTTGTATCCTCCAATCAATTTAACGACAGGAAGCCCTGCGGTCTCCAGCAACCAAGCCACTGCACCCGAACGCATGCCACCTCGCCAGCAATGCACGATAATCGGCTCCTCGTTCTCTTGTGCTTCAAACAGTTCCCGTGCCATCCGCAACAATTCACCCATTTTAGGAGCAACAAATTCGAGCCCCTTCTCAACCGCAGCAGGCTTTCCCTGCTGCTTGTACAATGTGCCAATGACTGCGCGCTCATCATCTTCAAAAATGGGCATCGGTGTAGCTCCGTGAATATGGCCTTTGGCATATTCGCCCGGAGATCGGGTATCGAGTATCACCCTTCCTGGCGCATAAATCCAATCGCCTAAATCCACCTGGTGAGTTGGCTCTTTCATCGGATGACCCAACGCACGGCGCGCTGCCCCTCAATTTGTATGGTGAAAATTCCCGCAGGCAAATCCATCGCCCACTGCTCATGCGTGCGCTTGAACGTACTCTCGGCAACCAATCGACCAGCCGCATCATACACACCGTAGTGCTTACCGAGCCATAGAGAAGGAACAATCACCTGGCATTGCCCCCCGCTTGGATTGGGATGAATCATCAAGTCTGCACGAGCCGCGTCATCATTTTCTACGATGGAATAGGCGGTGTTTAGCGTGACATTGTCGATCCAAATATGATTTCCGTAAGCACCAATATTCACAAAGGCCAATTCCAAACAAGACACATCACCCTGAGTCCAGTCCAGCGGGAGCGATACCTCATGATTGGCCCACACCAGTTCTCCTCCAGTGTCGTACCAAAACCACATGTAGCATCCCGGCACCGACAACTCTGAGCCATAAGCAGACCAGAGGGATGTCCAGTTTTCATCGCCACCCGCGCGGCCCCACAATTCCAATCCGTCCATGTTATTGGAATACATCTGATGCGCCACATCAAATGTCACATGACTCATGCCTTCAGGATCAAAAGCGGGTGTAATCAAAAGATCTTCAGCCCCTCCTGCATCCACCCAATAATTGGGGAATTGCGCCACTCCATTGCTGGCGTTCGTCAAATCCCACGCCTGCTCCCAAGCATGGCCGTTCACCTCCAAACGCCAATGTTCAGGCGGGAAAGTGGCACCATCAAAATTCTCAGCAAACCCTCCAGCAGGAAGCACTGGCTCATTGACCACTTCAATCATATCATCCCAAGTCCAGGCATCAGAATTGCCCGCTGCGTCGGTTACAGTTAGTGTCACAGGAAAACTTCCTTCTTCTTGATACCAAACCCAAGCCTCTTCTTCGTCTACGACAGCTGCATCACCCCCCGGAAAATCCCACTCGTACTGCACTCCTTCGCACAACACAACTGAGACGCTGACAAAATGAACGGGAGAAACAGTGCACGGTGAAGCCAAATTTATGCGGCGACGGTCCGCCATAAAACCGGCCAAGACCGATGATGAATCCTTGAAAGCTGCTTGATGCACACCACGTGTTCCCGCCACGCGAATGTGTCCCCCACAATAATCGGGCTGCACAAACGTCGAAACATTGATCATGGGAAGCCCTGCATTGTATAACAACCAATCCTCCATGGCATTGTCGCGGTAATAAACAGCTTGCGTAGTACCAATGTATACACCGCCGTCTGTGCCTCTTTGGTGAGCGATGCTCACCACACGCTCTCCAGCGATGGTGGAAGTCGTGAGATCCTGCCAAGAATCGCCGGCATCCTGACTCAGCAAAACTTTGTGACCATTTTGTGTGCCGGTCAAGATGCACCACAAGACGTCGGGATTGCTCCCATCAACGTCCAAGTAAATCGGTTGATTGTTGTTGCTCCCATTCTCAGCAGGTGAAGGCGTAGCCACCTCCCAACTGACACCACCATCTGTCGAGCGATGAATGCGCCAAAGGGAGCCACTCAATTTCTGAGAGACATACATGCGGTCTGGATCGCGAGGACTCACCTTGACAGAGATGATTTTCTCCCCTCCAAAATCGTGGATCAATGACCATGTGGCACCGCCATCCTGAGAGTTCCACAATTCTGAACCCACAGGCGAATAAAGGCATTGATAACATGTGGGATCCCATTCCAAGTTTCCATACTCACCAAACCAGTACGCTGTGTTGGGGTTTTTACTGTCGTCAAATGGTAAGTTATCGATGCGGTCAAAACGATCATTGGTAAATCGGAAAGAGCCGCCATCGTGATAACCCACCGTGGGATCACCTGGATTGATGAATCCCCGAAAATTATCTCCAGCCAATTCAGCCAACCAGCCACCTACAGAGTCGCCATCAGCTCCCCATTGATAGAGATCGCCGTTGCGGATGAGCGTCCCGTTGTGGTAGGTTCCTCCCACCATCACCTCGGGGCCTCGCCAGCCTGCCTGCCAACCCCAGAAATCCGTTCCATGAAGACCGTACATGCGTGGCTCCATGTGGTCTCCTTGGTCAGCAGAGTAATACAGCCCGCCATCAGAAGCTACCCACATGTCCACGGTTCCATCGGTGCGCGTGAAGAATTTCACGTCATGCACATCGGCATGCGTGTATCGATCAGATGTGAATTCGCCAGCCCAAGTGACCCAGTGTCCATTCAAATCCCAATCGGCACCCCCGTTTTCAGATCGCCAAACACAAATTCCAGCAGCAAATTGACGGTCCACATCGGTCGGACTAACGGCCAAAGCGAGGTCATAATAATACTGACCGCCATCACCCGTCCCATCTTCTGACCACCCCAAAATATTGGGGTTGATCTCCGCTTCCCACGGTCCACCTGGGCCGTCACCACAGCAGATAAATTCAAAGGTCTGGCCAGCATCCTCGCTTTTGTAAATACCAAAAAGCCCTCCTCCATCATCTGTTGATCCAGAAGCCAATACGACCACCACATCAGGATCTGACGGAGAAACCGCCATTTCGCAACGCCTCTGACCTTCACCCGATGCAATGTTTGGCCATCCCACAGCACCTGAGGAAAATGTGATTCCACCATCCGTAGAACGCTTGAAAATGGTACCCTCGCCGAGGAGTTGAATTGCATAGCAAATGCTATCCATTTCAGGATGAAAAACCAACTCCATAAACTCACCTCCACTCACTTGGATCATTGAATTTCCCTCATCCTCTGTGCGAAATAACCCGAAGTTTGTGGCTGCGAAAAGCATCGGTTCTTGGCCGTCAATCATTGGTGCAAAAATGACGTCACGGTACCATCGATCCGCTCCCTGGAAGTTCGAACTACCACAAACCTCCCAGCTCATCCCGCCATTGGAAGTGCGCCACAATTGACCCGAACCAGAGCCCACCCAAACCCGATCAGGGTCAATCGGATGGATGGCAATGCTGTAGACACTCGTCAAAGGGAGATTCCTTGTCATGAGCTGCCAATGCTGTCCGTGATCTTCTGTTTTCCAAGCACCAGCAGTGGCCGTTCCACACCACACCACTTCATGGTTGGAAGGTGCTTGCTCGACGGTATATACGTGGCACGCTCCTGGGCTTTGAACCTGAAATTCCATTGCAACTTCAGGATCGTAACTCCATGGCCCCATTTCTTCCCAATTTCCACTGATCCGTTCAGCAGCTGCGTGATGACGATCCATGTAGACTCTCGTTGGATGAGGCGCAAGCACTTCATGATTTCGCATCCAACGCTTGTAAAATTGCGTGTCACGATTTTTCACAAAGGGTGCATCGGCATAATGTGCATCAAAAGCTGCCCGAACAGCATCGGGATTGGCGTCATCCGAATACATCATTTTCACCCAAGCTGGTGCGTCATCACCCGCCAAATAGGGCGTTTGAGGAACGTATTGCGCTTGAACCGAGAGCAACATCATCATTCCCAGGACTGCAAGTGTGGTTGATTGAATTCGGAGCATGCTCAAAAATAGGTCTTCCTGCTTTGGTGAAAAAAGAAAAGAGCCACCCGAAGGCAGCTCTTTTTTTCAAGTGAATTTGGATGGTTGGTCCAATCTGTCCAAGCCTTATTCAGGACAAGGAGTTCCGTAATACTGGAAGAATGTGAGCAAGTCCGATACATCGACGAACGAATCGCCATTGATGTCACCCGGGCAGGCGTCTGGATAATCGCAACCGCCTGGGAAGTTGGCGTTGGGATCAAAATTCAATCCATCTGTATCCATGCAACCGACAATCAGGCAAGAGCCATCATCGGATGTCGCATTCACATCATAATTGCAAGCCGCCTCATCCATGCAACCAGCAAATTCACACGAGCCATCGTCAATTGACGCGGTAGCATCGTAGTTCGTCGCTGAGATTATGGTGCAACCGCTGAACAAACATGAACCGTTTTCCATTCCCGCTTCAGCATTGTAGTTGCTCGCATTCTCATCCGTGCAACCCTGAACAGGGAACAAGCAAGACCCATCGTCGTAAGTCGCTGCTGCGTTGTAGTTGACTCCATCGTCATACATACATCCTGCAACAATACAAGAACCGTCATCCACATTGGCACCTGAATTGAAATTGTCTGCATCTGAATTGGTGCAGCCCAGGTATTCACACAACACCTCTTGGTCGCCCGTATTCGCGATGGGGTTAAAGTTTGAAGCCACACTATCCATACAACCCGTGTACAAACAGAGAGCGTCTTGATCCCCGGTGTTTGCTTGGGCATTGTAGTTGTCTGCAATTTGATTCATGCAACCCGTGTATAGGCAAGAAGCATCATCCACGTTTGCACCTGAGTCAAAGTTATCTGCACTAGAATCGGTGCAACCCAAGTACTCGCAAAGCTCATCTTGGTCTCCTGTATTTGCCAGTGCGTAATAGTTGTCCGCTGCGGCATCAAAGCAACCCGTAAACAGACATGATCCATCATCCACATTGGCGCCTGAATCGTAGTTATCAGCTATATCATTGGTGCAACCGTAATAAATGCAAAGCTCCAGTTGATCACCTGTGTTGGCCTGAACATTGTAGTTGTCTGCCGTTGCATCCATGCAACCTGAATAGAGGCAAAGCGCATCCTGATCGCCGCCATTGGCCTGCGCATCATAGTTATCCGCATCTGTATCCATGCAGCCGAAGTACAAGCAAGATCCATCATTCAAGTTCGAGGCCGGATTGTAGTTGTCTGCCGTCTCATCCGTACACCCATCATAGATGCAAGTCAAGTCATTGAAATTGGCAGAAGGATCAAAATTAGATGCTCCTTCATCCGTGCAACCACCCTCGACTGCAGGGAAGGTCAACTCCACATCGGTGTATTCATAGAGGGCATCATCTGCGCCTTGGAATCGGATGTTGTACCGCAAGAAAACAACACCAGAGGTGGTGAATTGTCCCACAAGCAATCGCCCTTCTTCATCTGGGACTCCCTGTGTATCCGAGGCACCTGGATTTAAGAAAATCTGTGCACCCATCTCTGTGTCTATGATCAAATCATTGCCGAGGTTGAATTCAGGCAAGTACAGATACATATTTTCTTGAGCAAGCGCATTGTAGTCCCCGGGAGAAGCACCAATGGTCAACCAAGAGTCATACTCCAACTCAGGGAAGAGTCCGTAAAATCCAGGGTTGATGTTTCCTCCGAAATCGGCTCCGAGCGGATGCTGATAAAAACTTTCCGTAGAAGTGGTCAACCAAGGGTCTTGAGAATTTCCAAAGAGCGAGGTCATGTCCACTGCAGCATCGGTATCGAACTGAGCGTAAACCCGGTAAGTGGTGGCCGCATCGATTGTATTCTCGCCTACTAATTCATAAATCAAACCTTGGAAAGTGTCATCTCCCCATTCACAGCTACCATCATCATTGGTCGCCAATGGATTGAAATTATTGGCTGATTCTGACGCACAACCTGCAACTTCAGCGCACTCTTCGATGCCGTCGCCTTCGTAGTCGCCATTGCAATTGCCATCACAATCTGAGAATGGTTCAGGATATTCGCATGTGTCAAGCACATTGACATCTGCATCAGGGGTGTAATTGCAGGCAAGTTCATCAAAACAACCGATGCTCAAGCACGTGCCGTCTTCATCTGTAGCTGATGCATTGTAATTGAATGCTGTTTCATCTGTGCAACCTGGAATTTCTTCTTCGTCGCAAACGTCATCTCCATCCGTATCGTTGTTGCAAGCGCCTTCGCAATCGCGGAACGCTGTTTCGTAAAAGCATGTGCCGTCATCATCGGTGGCAGCAACGTCGAAGTTACAAGCTGTTTCATCTGTGCAACCCACACCAAATTCAGGGAAGACCAAGTTTAAATCGGTCGCATAGTGCGATGATTCGGCTTCATCCCGGAATTGCAAGTTGTAAGAGACTGAAACGACACCGGCAGTTGTGAATTGTCCCAAGAGCATCTGTCCATCGCTTACAAAAGAAAGAGGGCTTCCCATGTTTCCAGGGATGTAGTAAAGGCTGGCTCCGACAGCCGTATTCACCAATACATCTGCACCTGTTTCTTCAAAGTCGGCAAAGAAGGTTTCAAGGCCCACCGATTGCAAGGCAACAGGCGATCCCGGTCCTCCTCCCAAGGCCAACCAAGAATCAAATTCTACTGTTGGAAAGAAGGTGAAGAAATCTGGGTTGATGCTTTGTGCCAATAAATTTCCATTTTCATCTTGATAGAATGGCTCGGTAGAGCTGATTGCCCAGTTATCCTCCTGCGTTCCGTATGCCGCAGTCACTTGGATAATTGTATCTGCATTAAAATTCGCATAGAGGCGATACGTCGAAGTGCCTTCAATCAAATCGTGGCCAACGAGTTCATAACTCAGGCCCGTAAAGAGGCCTTCAGGCCACTCGCATGAGCCATCATCGTCTGTGGCTTGAGTGTTGTAGTTCACAGCCGAAGAAGACGTACATCCTGCCAATTCATATTCATTGCAAATGCCATCCCCGTCATGATCATCGATGCAATCACCACCGCAGTTGGTGCCGGGTGTTGCATAAACACAAGAACCATCTTCGTCGGTAGCTGCAGCGTCATAGTTGCACGCTACTGAAACGGTACAACCTGGGATTTCAAATGAATCGCAGATTCCGTCACCATCAGAATCGATGAGGCAATTGCCATCACAATCGTATCCATCTTCGGGGAACGTACCGTCGCAACCGCACGATCCTTCGGCAATGCCAGCACCCCCGCAAATTCCACAATCGTCAAGCTGTAAGCATGAACCGTCATCATCCGTTGCATTCTCTTCATAATTACAAGCTGTGGCATCGGTGCAACCCTCAACTTCAAATTCGTCGCATACGCCGTCACCATCGGTGTCGGTCAAGCAAACGCCATCGCAGTCATAGCCTGAGTTTGGAAAATTGCCATCGCAATCGCAAGCGCCAGATGCAATGCCTGAACCGCCGCAAACTCCGCAATCATCCGTGAACAAGCACGAACCATCATCGGTGTTGGCGTCAACATCGAAATTGCAGGCCATATCGTCTGTACAACCCAACACAGGTGGCACATAGTCCGCTGTGGTAAATGTTAGACCGCGGTTTTCAACCGTCGTCTGTCCTTCTGCGCGCCATTGCATGTTCCACGTTCCACTTAAGATTCCTGGATCGCCGTTTTCATCATCTGCAACGGTAAACTGACCGAGCAAGACTGTTTCGTCCTCTCCAGCAACAGCTGAGGAGTTTGTGCCTGGAATGACATACCAACTTCCACCGGTCACGCCGCCCAAAGTGAATCCGGAACCGGTGTTAAACTCTGAAAAAGCATCAGACATCCCCACAGAGCTCACATCACCATCTGAACTGCTTGCTGAACCAATGGTCACCCAGCTGTCAAGTTCGACCTCTGGGAACATTGCAAACAAAAATTCTTGAATGCCTGAACCCAAATCAGATCCACCCATCCCTAGGGGAACTTGAAAGAAATTGGTTGAAACCTCCAAGTCGAGTTCCACAGGCGACAATTCGTCCGAACCCACTGCAAACATTGCAATGCACTCATCAAATTGGCTCTCGAAATGTGCATACAAACGATACGTTGTTCCCTCGGCACCCGTCGCATGAACAGATGCATTCAAGAATGGGTAGGTCGGCACATCACAACTTCCGTCGTCTTCGGTTGCAGAAGCTTGGAAATTAATCGCTAATTCGTTGGTGCAGCCAAAGACTTCAACAGCATCGCAGACGCCATCTTCATCCACGTCAGCCACGCAAGAACCTCCGCACTCACCGAGCGCATCGAGCACATTGCCATCGCAATCGCAATCACCTTCAGGGGTATCCGAACAGCCGCAAGAATAAATCGCTCCTGGACCGTTGCAAATGCCGCAAGCATCCAAAGTGCCCACACATTCGTCCACATCATCGCAGATGCCATCCGCATCAACATCGGCCGAACAAGCGCCTCCACAAACGCCTAAGGCGTCCAATTCGTTTCCATCGCAATCGCAGTCAGTAGCAGGCATTTCATCGCAGCCACAGTCATAAATAGCACCTGGACCATTGCAAATGCCACAGCTATCCAATTCACCTACGCATGAATCAATGTCATCGCAAATTCCATCTTCGTCGGCGTCGGCAGAGCAAGCCCCACCGCAGTCACCAGAAGCGTCTGATTGGTTTCCGTTGCAATCGCAATCGCCTTCAGGAATGTCGGCACACCCGCATTCGTAAACATCACCTGGACCATTGCAAATGCCACAAGCATCCAAAGAACCAACACACTCATCTGCATCGTCGCAGATACCGTCTGCATCTGCATCTGCATTGCAAGAGCCTCCGCAAACGCCCAATGCGTCCAAATCGTTTCCATCGCAATCGCAGTCGCCTTCAGGAGTGTCAGTGCAACCGCACTCGTAAATCTCACCAGGACCGTTGCAAATGCCGCAGGCATCCAACGTTCCTACGCAAGGGTCAAACAAGTCGCATACCCCGTCAGAGTCTTCGTCAGCAAGACAATCTCCTGCACAATCGTATCCGGCATCCGGGAGGGATCCATCACAATCGCAAGTTCCATCTGCAATGCCTGACCCGCCGCAAACGCCGCACTCATCCAAATAATCACATGAATCATCATCTGCTGTTGCTGTCGCATCAAAGTTGCAGGCCAATTCGTCCATGCAACCGTATTCTTCAACAACAAAATCGAGTGTATTCAACACAATCTCTTGCTCATAGTGGGGATTTCCATTGGCGTCCCTCCAATTGATGTTCCAGTTGCAAGTCACATGTCCCACTCCATCGACGGCATCCGCTGCAGTCAATTGAGCCAACAATACTTTTCCGTTCTCACCGGCCATGGCAAGCGCATTGGAACCTGGAGTAACATACCAGCTGCCACCAACAGATCCATCCAATGTAAAACCTGATCCCGTATTGAAGTCGATGAAAGCTCCGGACATTCCGATGCTCGCAACCGAAGGATCGGTATTGCTTGTGGAACCAATGGTCAACCAACTGTCGTAGGCTACGTTCGGAAACATCCCAAGCAAAAAGCCAAACAAGTCAGAAGCCAAGTTTACCCCATAGGTTGTCTCTTGGAAGAAGCTGGTGGTGGTCTCTAGATCGAGATTCACCGTGCCGTCTTCTTCCTGACCAATAGAATACACGGCTAAGACCTCGTCGGTAGGCGAGTCAAAGTGCGCATAAATGCGGTAAGTTGTTCCGTGTTCAGATGTGGCGTGAATTTCGCTCTCCAGACCTGAAAACTGAGAAAACCCTGCTGCCGAAAGGAACAAGGTGGAGATTGAAAGCAGCGAAAAGCGCTTCCATGTGGTTGTGATAGTTGAATATTTCATCGCGGATTGAATCCAATTCATTATTAAAGATAGCAAATTCATGTGTATTATACTATCGTTCGTCGGTATTTTTTTCGATTATAAATCTAAAATACACCGCGCTGTCTAGGTTTTAAGCAGCACGAACGCCTTCCTCTACGCTGTTCACGCTGTTAAAGTTGCGTTTTAAGCCCAACGTATTTTCATCTGACCGAAAATCACTACTTTACAGATTCAACCAATCGCTAAATGATGGCAATCACTCAGTCCATTGCCTCTCAATTGACCCATTTTATGGTTCGAATGGGGGCCACATTGTTCCTGACCTTATGCTCGATGGCTGCATTGCACAGCCAGCAGGGTTGCATTGAAATTACGGAACCCCTGGCTTTATTCATTGCAGCAGATGACCCTGACGGCTTGTGCTCCCCTACGCTTCACAAAGAATCCGCCTTGTTCCTGACGACAAATGAAATCGTAAAAAGCAAGCTGCAAACAACGCGACCTGATCTTTGGACGTTGGCAGTATCGCTTCCGGATGGAACACATGAATGGGTTGAAATGCATCGCTTTCTTGCCCATACAGTTGATTTCGAAATTGGCCACATGACCAAAGATGGAGTGCGGACCGAGCGTTATACGCCACAATTGCTGACCTATCGCTTCGGAACTGCAGGATTCAACGGAACCCTTGTCATCATGCAGGACGAAATTGCCGGCACCCTGAGGCACAAAGGAGTTCAATATGAAATTGGAGGATTGGAATGCAATCAAACAGCAACGGAACTCCACGTGCTCTTCGATATTTCCGATGCCATCAACCCACCCGCCTTTCATTGCGGCATGGACGAAGCAGAAAAAAACGTAAGGTCTGGTCAGCATGTACCAGCGCCTCGTTCCCAACGATCGTCGGTATCATCATGCGTAGAAGTGGCATTGGACATCGATTTCTACACGTACAACTCCTTCAATCAGAGTTGTGCAAATTCTGTTGAGTGGTCGTTGGCACTGCTCGCGGGAGTTTCGGAAATCTATGAAACAGAACTGGATAATTTGATCAACTTATCGGCGTCTTACGTGAATGTCTGGGAGGTATCAGACCCTTACGCATCGTTTGTCGGCAATGCCGGAGCCATGCTCGACGCCTTTCGACTTGAATGGCTCAACAACCCCGACCTGGCAAATCGACCGAGAGATTTGATTCATCTTATGACACGCAGACCGGACACCGGCACTGGTGGAATCGCATATCTCAATGTGGTTTGCAGTCCAAACTATGCCGCTGGATTCTCCGCCTACTTGAACCCATCAATGACATACAATTTGAACAACTATAGCTGGAATCTGAATGTGGTTGCGCATGAATTGGGGCACAACTTTGGTTCCAATCACACCCACTGGTGCGGGTGGCCCGGAGGCCCCGTTGATGACTGCTACGCTGCTGAAGGAAGTTGTTCAAATACACCAGCTCCACAGACGGGAACCATTATGAGCTACTGCCATGCCGTATCAGGTGGATCCGTGAACCTCGAATTTCATCCCACCATAGAAAACAACGCTTTGATTCCAACCATCAACGGTCAAGGTTCATGTTTTGACTCGTGCGATGAATTTGCCACAAGCTGCCAAAATTATGGCTGCACCCTTCCTTTCTATTGCAATTATGACCCGGATGCGGAAATTAACGATGGGTCATGCACCTTGCCAGATGATTGTGGAGTTTGCGGAGGAGATGGGATGTCATGCATCGGATGCACGGACCCTGTTGCCTGCAATTATGACGAAGCATTTTTGTTTGATGATGGGTCTTGCTTTTTCTCCCCACTCGGAGGAGCATGCAATTGCGAAGCCATCGTTTCTCTTGAAGCCGAATTGGGCCCGGGAGAAACTGAAAGCACTGCAGTAAGTGGATTCGGTTCAGCTGCCACAGTTTACGTCACCCTTCAATTCAGCAATTCCCAGCAAGACTTGACCGAGGCGAGCGACCTCGCTGTCATCATCGAATCACCAGATGGAAGCTGCACTCAAATTGGAGGGTTCGACGTAGATTTTGGATGCACCAGCCAAGGCTTTTGGCCGTCTTCATGGCAGAATACTGCGGATGGAGAATACACGGTAGGAGCCAATATCGGAAATGCACTCGAAGGAATCGGAAACTGGTACATCCGCATTGGAAATGGTTGGAGTGGTTCAGCTGGCGCGACTTTTCAAGCCGATATTTCCATCTTTAATTTGTGTTTGGAAGTTGATCCCGAAGGTTGCATGGATCCATTTGGATGCAACTTCAATCCCGCTGCCACGACAGACGATGGAAGCTGTGATTTTGAAAGTTGCTATGGGTGCACCGACGCTTCCGCGTGCAATTACACTTCAGGCGCCACCATCGAAAATGGGTCATGTGAATTCATCACCTGTCTAGGATGCACCGAAGTAGGAGCATGCAACTTCGATTTGGACGCCACCATTGCAGACGACAGCTGCGAGTATTTCAGTTGCGCTGGATGCACCAATTTCGAAGCTTGCAATTATGATCCTGGTGCAACCATCGAAAATGGAACGTGCACTTACAACTGCAACAGCTGCGCTGGTGATTTGGACAACGACGGAATCATCGCCGTCATCGACGTTCTGATATTTCTGGCGGACTATGGTTGTGACGTGCCGGTTTGCATTGGCGACATCAACGGGGATAACAACACCAATGTGAGTGACTTGCTGCTTCTATTGAGTCAATTTAGCGAATCATGCACAGCGGGATAAACGACACGCTAAAACAATGGCTATGAACATGTTACCGCTCGTTCTTTTGGGAAGTTTGCTGCATGTGGGATGCGCCGAAGTTGCGAAGCCCTCAGCTCAATCCTCGGAAGATTCCAAGTCAGAAATTGCCGTTGCCGTGGTCGAGGAACATCGCACTGATGAACCGATTTTTGCCGTTGAATCTTGGAATGGCACTTGGAGGGGTGATCAGCCAGAGTATCCGATGTACAATGCAAATGGAGAGCCCATCGTCGTGCGGGGCATGGCCGCCAATGTCAAAGGAAGTCAATTCACTTTTACCATCCGCAAAGATGGAGTGGCTTCCTTGCAACAGGTCGTCGACGATGGAAGAATCATGAATTTCGAAGGCACCTGGAAGGGACAAATTGACGAGAATCAGCCTCCTTCGATTGACGCATCAGCCAGCCCACCTCGCTTGCGAGCAATCGTGTGTGAATTGGCTGCCACAGACACAGGTGCTTACCGACAATACGCACTCGTTGTGGACACCAAATCCCAAGGAGTTCGATGCATAGGCACTTCAAGTGAACCCACTTTTTTCGTGCAGCTCTCGGAGACTGAGTAAAAGGTAAATGAGCCTCTTGTTGCCAATCACCTGGTTTCAATGCCAGCGATAAAATCGGCAACTCCCGACATGAATGTCTCGCGGTCGTCCCACATGCAGAGGTGCGATCCATTTTCACACGTGAGACTCTGCCCGTCCTGAACCAATCCTGACTGACGTTTCATCGCCTTGGGATCCATGGTGTCATAGGTGGCACCTACCATGAGTGTAGGCACAGATATATCCTTCAATCGATCCGTGATGTCCCAATCAATGAGGCGACCACCGACTTTAAACTCACTTGGGCCCTGCATCAGGTCGTACAACGGGTAATTCATCTTAGCAAAAGAAACATCAACCTCCTCTGGCCATTCTTCTAAACGGCAAATGTGTTTGTTATAAAATTCATTTTGAATCAATTCGAGGTAGGTTTCATTTTGAAAATCACCGGCTTCTTCAAAGGCATTTAGCGAATCCAATAAACTCGGACGCATCTGAGGTCTCAGGACCTGGACATTGTAATCTGCATATTCAGGAATGCTGGAAACCATGTTGCAAACGATGAGACCGTTGAGGTGCTCTTGGTACCGCAAAGCGTATTCCATCGCGAGGATCCCTCCCCAACTGTTGCCGAGCAAATAAAAATTGGATGCATCATAACCAAGGGACTTCCGAACCTCCTCGACTTCCTCCACCCATCGATCAATGTTCCAAATATCCTCGGTCGGTTGGTCGCTGAAAAAACTCCCTAGCTGATCATACATAACCACCTCAAATCCGTGTTTCGTCGGCAAATCATAGGCTAGAGAAAGCAAATATTCGTGCGTGGCTGCCGGTCCACCATGCAAGGCCAAGATGCAGACTTCGGGATTCTCCCCGAACGTCTGAGTAAAAACTTTATGACCGCTGGACAATTCTATGCGACGTGCACCGGACTCTGTCCATTTGGCCTCACGTTCCAATTGTTGTTCTGCAGAAAACACCATCGCATAAGGAGACTCAGCGCGATCGGATTGGGTTTCTGAAAATCCTGGCTCTGATTCATCGCCGCAGCTGGTGACCACAATTAGAGCGAACGCAGCAGATACAAGGAAAAAAGTAGGTTTACATTTCATAATTACTCATGTATTCGGTGCGCTTAAAGTAAGGTATTCTGGTCAATCGATCCTCGAAAACAAACCGATTGATCTTTTTACTCAGCGCACATCTTCATTTCCATTTCAACTCTATAATTTCGACGAAATATGTTTTTTTGTATTCTATAATTTTTGTACCTATCTTTCATTACGCCTCACAACGCTTTACCGAAAAACCAACCACCATGAGAATTCTACTTCTCGCGTGCTTCACTTGCATGCTCACAACTTTCGTTCAGGGGCAAATCACACAAATAATTGCGGAGCCTTTCGCCAATCACGATACCACTGGAATTGCTGAATTGGAAGGAATGATTACGTACCGCATTTATGTTGAAATGACCAACGAAGACGATGAGATTTCTGCAATTTTCGGGGATTCAGAAAGCCCTTTGAGCATCTCTTCAACCACTAGCTTTTACAACTTGTCCTTGGGTTCAGATCTGGGCTGGGAGATCAATCCCGCATTGCTCCCATTCTTTCCTCTCATCCAATACGACTCTTGGCTGACCATCGGTGCCTCCAACTCGGGCGAAAGTTCAAATATGGGAAATACGATTGGGATGGAAGGCGCCTTCAATTCATTCAACTCAGGAGGCGATTTTGTAGTTGACAACTCCATCGGCGGATCAATCTTTAGCCTCGCCGGAGATCCCACGGCTGCCGCGGGAGATGATCTTCGGGTGCTCATTGGACAGCTCACCACCTCGGGAATCGTTGAAAGTAGCCTGAACATTCAAATGTTCATCAATGGTTTTCAAAGCCAAAACAGCGTGGTTCAAGACGTATCCATCATTTTCCCAAGTGGATGCGACGATGCCACTGCTTGCAATTACACACCCGACGGAACGGACAGCTCTGCGTGCATCTACCCGTTGGATTGTGAAGATTGCGATGGCAACTGCCTTGATGCCAACAGCGATGGCGTTTGCGATTGCGAGGAGCAAGAAGATTTGCCTGGATGCACCCAACCGGATGCGGACAATTTCGATCCGGATGCCACACTTGATGATGGCACTTGTGTCATTGGAGGCTGCACCTATCCAATGGCTTACAATTACACCGCAACTGCCACTTATGATGATGGAAATTGCATTTTTGCTGGTTGCACAAATCCCGCCGCGTTAAATTTTGACGCAGCAGCGATAGAAGATGATGGCAATTGCCTCATCCTCGGCTGCATGGATCCCATTGGATTTGATTTTGACGTCAATGCAAATGTCCCAGGAGCTTGCGATTATCCTGCTCCGTGCGTCTCGGACATCGACGGAGATGGCGCTGTGGATGTGTTTGATCTCTTGATTTTCTTCGAGAGCTACGGCAATCCCTGCGAGTGACTTGGACACATGACGGCTTCTTTTCGACCTAAATTGCAGACTCTATCGAAATCTGCATGCGACACTTCTCATCTCTGCTTCTTCTTTTGTTAGCCATGCCAGCGGCGATGGCACAAGACACGACTCGGGTATTATTTCTTGGAAACAGCTACACATTTTTCAATGACCTCCCGACCATTCTTTCCGAATTAGCAGCAAGCATGGGACATGTTGTTGTGACGGCTCAAAACACGCCCGGAGGCGCCAGTTTACAAGGACACTTGAGCAACACAACTTCCCAAAGCCTCATCGAACAGGGCGATTGGGATTACGTTGTTCTGCAAGAACAAAGTCAAAAGGCATCGTTGCCGTATGATCAGGTGGTTGCTGACTTTTTTCCAGCCGTAGAGGCGCTAGTGGCTTCCATTCACTTGCACAATGAATGTGCAGTGCCTTTGCTTTACATGACTTGGGGACGCGAAAATGGAGATGCGCAAAATTGTGAATGGTGGCCGCCAGTTTGCACCTACGGAGGAATGCAAGAGCTCTTGACAGAGCGCTACTTGGAAGCCGCGAACAACACCCAATCATGGAGCGCACCTGTGGGCATGATATGGGAAGACGTCTTGGATCTCACAAGCATCAATCTGTACAATGCCGACGGATCGCACCCATCAGCCGCTGGTTCTTACCTCGCAGCCAGCACGATGTTTGTCGCATTGTTCGGAGAGAACCCGCAAGAATCTGAATACTCTGGACCCATTGGCCTTGGTGTGAGCACCACCATTGATGAAGCAATCTGGGATGTTTGGCAGGATCAACCCAATGCGTGGTTGCAGTACGACCTCCTTGAGGTTGAATTTTATAGCCAAACCACTCCTGAAGGCTGCAACATTCAGGTCAGCGCAAGCCCTTACGTCGATAGCATTTGGGTGAGTAACAGCGAATTCGATTTCATCATGCAAGATGGAGATATTGCATCCTTAAATTTTGCAGAAAGCGTCACTCTGGAGGCCATTATCTACAGTGGCTGTTCTGAACCAATCGCGTTCTCAGAAACATTTTATTCGGGCACTAGTTCCATGCAAGAGCACGAAACCACAGAACCTGACATCTACCCGAACCCAGCCACAGAATCGATATGGGTGGTCAACCCCACGGGAGAATGGTCGTGTTTTTTCCTGAACGATTGCCAAGGAGTGAGGGTTGCCGAGTGGACGTCAAATGACGCGTACGTGCTCGATGTCTCATTCATCCCTGCAGGATTATACTTCCTCGAAACCCGGGTTGATGGGGTATCAACGGGAACGCAAAAAGTGCTTATTCAACGCTGAACAAAGCCCTTAAACCGCCAAAGATTCAACAGAAGAGAGGGAGCGTAATTTGACACGACCATGCTGGAGCTCAATTTCACCACGGGTCTCAACCTCCTTCAAAATGCGAGACACCACCACGCGGGAAGAGCCTACAAAATTTGCGATTTGTTGATGCGTCAATTGGATAACATCACTGCCCTCACGCTGAGCCCGACATTTCAAAAGGTACAGAATCCTTTCCTCCAAATTGGTGGTGCCAACACTTTTGAGCGTACAAACCAGTGCATCGAAGATTGAGCGAAACGACTCAACCACCAGCTTATTCCATTCCAAGCTCGTATCTGCCCATTTCTCTAAAACAGGAACAGGGATATACAAAAGAATGGAGTCTGGTTCTGCCATAGCGCACATATTCACCTCGTATTCGGCACTATAGAAAGTCACACAAGTTATCTTAGCAGGTGCTTTCGGCGCCACCTCATACATCATCAATTCGCGATCACTGTTGTGGTTTCGATGAAACAATCGGACGGCCCCCTTCACGAGAATTAGCGCCCATTTCAGCTTTTCTCCTTCTCGAAATACGACGGTCTCTTGTTCAAATAAAAAAGCCCTTCCTGCGGCTAGAACATCAGATTGCATTGCTGGTAGAAAAGGCAATTTGCAGTCCAATTCCTGCAAAGGAATTTCTCCGGATTTGGGGAGCATCATAAGGCTTTCATTTGGGTTACAGCAAATAGAGCATACAAACGCTTTTCATTGCTTTGCCCAAAATATAATGAAATTTGCGGAATAAGTCGGAACCACTGAGCCGTCTGAATCCTGATCAAATTATCACTGTTCCTATTGCCCTCGATTCGAAGAACCGATAAAAACAGAATTAACCAAGCTCCATCCAGCATCAAAATGCCAATCTCACAAATGTTCGCGCGCTACTGAACGAACGGTTCGAGCTTACGCTTATTGATGCGCTCTATAGGACCTGGACAAGCCTGTTGATGGCATGAAAGGCAACCGATCACAACCTTTGAATAAGTCTCAGCACTCGGATTTTCATTGAAGGAACCCACGTGGTTTGCGAAAGCCAAAGCATAAGCCTTGTATCCTTGAACCAACATGCTGCTATCGGTTGGCATCAATCGGGTCAAGTCCATTGGTGACAATGAAGCGCCTATCCAATTGTCCGTTTGGGCATGCTGAGCAAGAAGGTCAACGAGTTCGCTGTCCATGGTGCGCATGGCCTGCGCCAATTCAGAAGTTTGATTTGGCTGAATCGGTGCGAGTTTGGCCTCGGGTGGGTTGTCCTCAACGCCGCAAAAAACGAGGCCGAGTGAAAAAACGGACACCATCCACACTGCTTTGCTATTTTTCAAGGCTTCGCGCATCGCTTTCAGGTCAGTCTTCAATCATCACACCGGTCGCCGTGAAGGCCAATCGCAATTCCGGTTCTGTGATCCCAGCAATGAATTCCTCTGATTCGCCTGCATCCTCAGCATAGTGCTTGCGCATTTCGACCGTGATGGTATCAAAAAAAGCCTCTCCTTCCATGACCGTCTGTTTTCCCTCAGCGCCTTCCGTTGGCACGAAAAAACCGTAATCTTGAAACCGAACAAATACCGTGTCCTCTCCTGAAGCGACGTCCATCCAACATCCTTTTTTGGCACAAGTCGCCGCAACCTCGCCTTGAAAGCGAACCTGAGCCCGGCCCTCGTCTACCAAAACAGAACGCAAACCTTGTGCATCCAAGGCATCACTCAACTCAATGACGGAACCATAAAAAGTCTGACCTTCAAAATCAGAAGCTGGAGCTGTTGCGTTGTCAGAAGAACTGCATCCAACGGTGCCTATTATTGCTATGGCCGCTCCGCAAAGCACCTGGGAAATTTGAAAAGGATTTTTCATGCATCCAATGTACGAGAAACATTTTCGTTTGACACAGCAACCGAGAAGTCAGGATTCAATGGTGATCCCGTTGGGACTCGAACCCAAAACCGTCTGCTTAGAAGGCAGATGCTCTATCCAGTTGAGCTACGGGACCAATTTTCAGACGGTGCAAAGATGCGAAATAGAAATGCATTATCTTTATTTAAATTGATGGTCATGACAACCGGCGGTTCTTTCTTTTCTTTTTGGTCCCGTTCATGCGCTTTTTTTTCACTCGCGCTTGCGATGATGCTTTCGCTTGAATTGTCGGGTCAATGCACGCAAGCAGAGGATGCGGTCGCATTGTTCTCAGCCATTGAAATCAATGGTATGGAGCAACCGACGCGACTGGCCAAAAACCAAGTTGGACTCGCTCTTAACGCCGATGCATTTCAAGAGCTCAGGTCACGCAAGTACAATGAACTCTCTATAACCTTGCCTTTCCTTGACGGAAAGCAACTCCAAATTGAACTTGAATCGTTCCTTCCATTTTCCGCTGATTTTAAAATTGGAAGATCACTGCCCACGGGGAAATATGAGGAGGAATCGTACATCCCACAGCTATTGTCGTATCGCATCGTGAGCCCGGGTATGCGAGGGACACTCGTGATCATGGAACAATATGTCATGGGCACATTGCAGTGGAATGGCCAACAATATGACATCAGCGCCATTGAAAACGGAGCGTCTGGACGGCATGTCTTGTTCTTGCTATCAGACGCCAAGCAACCCATGGAATTCAAATGCAATGCGGATGAAATTCGTCCGTTTCGGCAGGCCGCACCCATGGGCATGCAGCCGTCCCTGCAGAGCACTTCGACTTCGTGTGTGGAGGTGGCTTTTGACATCGATTTTCATACGTTTGGGACATTCGATAACGAATGCTATCCTGCCATTGAATGGGCTTTGGCCATCATGGCTGGCGTCAATACGATTTATACCAACGACCTCGATAACACCATCAACATCCAAGCCTCCTACATTCATGTTTGGGAGACGGTCGATCCTTACGATGAAATCACCAGCAATTCAGGCGCCATGCTTGACGCCTTTCGGCTGGAATGGTTGACCAATGCGAACCTCATGGAGGTACAGCGTGACTTGGTGCACTTATTGACTCGACGACAAAACACTGGCACAGGAGGGATAGCCTACCTCGATGTTGTTTGCTTCCCACAATATGCGGCTGGTTTTAGCTCTTACCTTCAAACAGGCAACACCTACGACCTCAACAATTACAGTTGGAACCTCAACGTCGTAGGCCATGAAATGGGGCACAATTTCGGATCCAATCACACGCATTGGTGTGGGTGGTCCAATGGCCCCATTGACAATTGTTATGACGTCGAAGGGAGTTGCGCCAACGACCCACAATCTCAGGTCGGAACCATGATGAGTTATTGCCACGCAGTTGCTGGGGGTTCAGTGAATCTAAATTTTCACCCGACCGTCATCAGCGAAGCGTTGATTCCCACGATCAGCGCAGACGGATCTTGCTTTGGAGATTGTGTGGACTGGACAACCAGCTGCAGTTACTATGGTTGCACAGATCCTGAAGCTTGCAATTATGATTTGGATGCAATTTTGGATGACGGCACATGTGCATTGACATTTGACGATTGTGGGGTATGCGGAGGCAACAACGAATCATGCTCTGGCTGCACAGACCCACTCGCCTGCAATTACGACGCAGAGGCCCTGATCGAAGACGGGAGCTGCTATTTGGCTCCGGATGGGGCCGCGTGCGCATGCTTGCACGCTGCATCCTTTGATGTCAACCTAAGCGCGGGCGAAACCGCAAGCGAAACGATCCAAGGGGCTGGTTTTGTCACTGGATTGGAGGCTGTGCTGGTCTTTCAAGATTTACCACCGGACCAATCTTGGGCCAACGAAATGATGGTGGGCCTCACGTCTCCTGATGGCACCTGCCTGCAGATAGGAGGTTACAATTTATCGCTGGACTGCCCAAGTGCAGGGCTGTGGCCAGGCGACTGGAATACCAGTGCGCAAGGAACATACACGGCATCCGTTGTATTTGAAGAACCGATCCAAGGGATTGGTTCTTGGACAATTACAATCTTGAATTCTTGGAACAACTCCAATGGAGCATCGTACGAAACAACCCTCACCTTTAACGGGCTCTGTGAAGGCGACTTTGACAACCCGGGCTGCACAAATTCAGAAGCCTGTAACTTTGATGATACAGCAACCTCTGACGATGGAAGTTGTCAATTTGAAAACTGCCCATGTCCCGCCGATTTCGACGACGATGGACAAATAACCTCATCGGACTTGTTGCTTTTTCTCAGCGACATTGGTTGCTCGAGTCCTCCTTGCTTTGGCGACTTGACGAATGACAATCAAACAAACGTTCAAGATTTATTGATTTTCCTCGTTTTCTTCGGAACACCTTGTCCTTGAGTTTTTTACGATTAAAAAACGAAGAGCCGCTCCCTTGCGGAAGCAGCTCTTCTAAGATTCAATAAATCCAAAAACTAACCCTTACTTCATGGAATGAATCTATTTGCAATAACAGCTTTTTATTTGAAAATGTTTCATTTGTTTAAAAAAAAAAGCGTGTTAGATGTATTTCTCGTTCTCGCAACATCGCCTTAGCTCGAGAATCGACTCAACTGCACTTTGCTTTGCATTCCAAAAACAACATCAAAAATGACGACAAACCATTTCAACAGACGCTCCAAAACATCTTTTTCAGTCTCAAGTGTTTCGATATACGCGATGCTGCTGTGCATTCTTTCTGCATGCGATGTTTGCGAAGTCAAGGGAAAAGTGACCTTTGACAATTCGGACCGCTTGTGGTGCAATTGCGAAGTGACTTGGCAGAATGGAGATGTCTATGTCGTCGACGCGGGTGAAACGCGCACATACGAGTTCTTTCGAGGCAGTCAAACATTTGACGCATACTGCGGAAACGACGCTTTCGGGAATAACCTGTGTGGACTTGAGGAGGAAGTCATTTCCCGCTCCTTCGATATCGACTGCGGAGATGAGCATGTGATGGACTTGAACTTTTAGACCAAAATCTCCCAAATTCAGGAACACGCTCATCCAGCATTTAGCTCATCCAGCATTTAATGGAAACAAAAACGCTCAGTCCTCGTGGAACTGAGCGTTTCTCTTGTTGTGTCGGGGCGGCAGGATTCGAACCTGCGATCTCCTGGTCCCAAACCAGGCGCCGTAACCGGACTAGGCCACGCCCCGTGCTCTAAAGCGAGGGCAAAGATACTCGAAATTATTCTGTGTGCAATGCTGCTTCAGGAATAATCGTTTATTGTTCGTTTTGCACCAGTGTCACAATCACAAGGTCGACGGACAGACATAGCTAGTCCTTGGGATTTTCGTCTCTGAAATCGCCGTAAAGCCCCCCTGTACATCCACCATATTATGAATGCCTCGTGCCTTCAGCATGGATGACGCAATCATAGAGCGGTAACCGCCTGCGCAATGCAGGTAAAACGGCTCCACCGCAGGAAACTCCGCGAGGTGATCATTCAACGCGCTGAGAGGCGTATGGTGAGCTCCTTCAAGATGCTCAGACCGATGTTCCCCCTGCTTTCGAACATCAAAAATTCGGTCTTGATTTGATGAATGTTCAGCTTCAAATTGCTCGGCAGAGATAGAATTTACCGTCTCTGTGGACATGCCCGCGTTGATCCAAGCTTCGGTGCCACCCTTCAGAAACCCAAGGGTGCGATCAAACCCAACACGCGCAAGGCGAGTAACCGCCTCTTCTTCCCGACCCTCTGACACGACCAACAAAATAGGTTGCTGCACATCAACAATAAGCTCCCCAACCCACGGGGCAAAGTTACCATCCAAACCAATGAAGATGCTGTTTGGCACGTGGCCAACCGCGAATTCTTCCGGGGAACGGACATCAAGAACGAGAGCAGAAACTTCATCCGCTGCAGCCTCGAATTCTGCGGGTGACAGAGACCGCAACCCTTGATTTAAAACCTCATCAATGTCAGCATACCCTCCTTCTTTGTTCAACTTCACATTGATTGGGAAGTATGGCGGAGGTGGCATCAATCCATCTGTAACTTCTTGAATGAATTCGACCTGAGTCATATCCGGTCGAAGCGCATAATTCATGCGTTTTTGGTTGCCCAAAGTATCGACCGTTTCTTTCATCATGTTCTTTCCGCACGCCGAACCAGCACCATGCGCTGGGTATACAATGACATCGTCTGGCAATGGCATGATTTTCTCTCGCAAGCTGTTGAACAATGTTCCCGCCAGCTGTTCCTGGGTCAAAGACGCCGACTTTTGGGCCAAATCAGGACGACCAACATCTCCCAAGAACAAAGTGTCTCCCGTGAAAATTGCGTGCTCTCTGCCCTCGGCGTCAAGCAGAAGGTAGGTCGTGCTTTCCATGGTGTGTCCAGGCGTATGCAAAGCGCGAATGGTAACATCCCCTACCTGAAACTCTTCACCATCAGCAGCGATATGAGCGTCATAGGAAGTTTGGGCGTTGGGACCGTAAACAATCCTCCCTCCTGTTTTCTCGGCGAGCGTCACATGGCCGCTGACAAAATCTGCATGAAAATGCGTCTCAAAGATGTACTTAATGACAACGCTGTCTCGTTCCGCACGCCCCAGATAAGGAGCTACCTCTCTCAATGGGTCGATGACCGCCGCTTCTCCTTTGCTTTGGATGAAGTAAGCTCCTTGAGCCAAACATCCGGTATATATCTGTTCTATTTTCATGGCAATGTGGATGGCAAATTTAATGAGGTTGTACGATGAATTCCATGCTAAAAATGAAACAAGCCATTGCAATTATGAAATAGCCAAAACCCCGTTTCAGCCTGCTTCCGTCGATGAAGGTGCCAAGACCAACACCAACAAAAATGCCTATGACCGCAACTCCAGAGAAACAAAGCAAAAAGGGCCAATCAATGGTTTCTTGCATAGCGTCCCCAAGAAGGAAACCGAGCAATGATTTAAATGCAATGATCAAGAGCGATGTGCCAATAGCTCGCTTGATTTCAAGATTGGCAAACATCACCAATGCTGGGATGATCAGAAACCCACCACCTGCACCGACAAATCCCGTCAATGCGCCCACGACGAGTCCTTCCAAGAAAATAACCGGATAATTGTAAGTGATTATGCCCGTTCCACTTTTGCGTTCCTTGGAAGAGAGCATGGAAAATGCCGCCCAAAACATGAGCAATGAAAATAAACCGAACATTCCCATACGACGGGTAAATTCAAAATCAGAGAATGCGAACAATACCTCTGGCAGCATCGGAATCAAAAAATGACGCACAATCCAGACACCAAGAACTGCAGGCAAACCAAATACAACTGCTGTTCGACCATCGATGTTTCCAATCTGATATTGCCGCACTGCACCCACCAATGCAGCAGACCCCACCACGAACAAAGAATAAGCAGTAGCTATTTTCTCATCTAAACCAAACAAATAAGCCAGAATTGGGACGGCCAAAATAGAACCTCCCCCTCCGATGAGTCCAAGTGACAACCCAACGACCAACGCCATGAAGTAACCGAGGATTTCCATCACTCAGCTGACTTTGCATCAAACGCACCTGCCATGCAATCCAAGACATGCAGAAGGCGCCGATTGGCAATGCTATAAAAGACTTGCTTGCCCTTTTTTTCGGACTTCAAAACACCATTGACTTTCATCTTAGCCAAATGCTGCGACATCATCGAAATTTGACACGCAGCCCCAATCTCAGCGCAAATGGAAGAAACATCCAAGGGCTCATGGCTTTCCAAAACCAGCAAAATCTCCAACTTAACTGGATGCGCTACGGTTTTTAGAATCCTAGCCATAGCCTCAAGGTCTTCTTCTGAATGATTGCGTTTTGTCTGGTTCACAAAACAAATATACATTTTATCATTTCATAAAATGTTTATTTAATGAAATGAATTGCAAACTGAGTTCAAGCCTTGGCCATGCGTTCCCAGAATCAAAAAAAATCACTCAAACTCATGGCACAAAAAAAACCAGCGGAATGCGCTGGTTTTTTTCGTTCTTGGCGGAGAGACGGGGATTCGAACCCCGGCGACGGTTGCCCGTCGACAGTTTAGCAAACTGCTCCATTACCACTCTGGCACCTCTCCAAAAAGTCGCTAGGGTTGTTTCCAAAGCGGCCACAAAGTTACGATAAAGCATTGCGAAAACAACAAAAATCCCTATCTTACACACTCGACCATTTTTGAGCCATCAACCAAAAGAATTGTTTCATGAAAAAAGTACTGATTTTCAGCGTTTTCGCATTCTTCGCTTTTGCAGCGAGCGCGCAAACAGACGCTAACTCCGCAGCAAAAACGACCTCGTCTGAAGTTGCACAAACCAAAGATGCAGGATCATCAGCAAAGAGCGTAGCCCTTGGCGGAAACGCCGCGAATGCTGACAGCAAATCCACTTGCAGCAAAGGAGACAACGCAAAAGGAAAAGACGGAGCATCATGCTGCTCATCGAAGTCTTCTGCAGACAACAGTGGAAAATCCAAGGATGGGAAATCAGCATCATGCTGTTCTTCGAAGTCTTCAACTGCGGACAACAAGGACGGGAAATCATGCTGCTCAGAGAAGTCAGCTGAAAGCTGTTCCAAAGATTCGAAGAAAAAGAAAGACTAAGTGGTTTAGAGCTTGTGCTCTAGAACTAAAAGTATCGCCGCATTAAGTTCACCAAAGACTTAGTGCACCCTTGCCAGAGACTTGAGTTTTGAAAGCCGCCCCTTGGGGCGGCTTTTTCTTTTCATCAATTTGCCACTACCTGTGACCATTGCTCAAAACGTAAATCGTTCCTCGGCTAACTCGGCGATGTGTTCTCCGATAGCCAATGCTGCGGTCGCAGCTGGAGAAGGTGCATTTAGGACGTGGATGTTTCGGTCGGTATAAGAGATCCGAAAATCATCTCGCGTGTCACCATCCTGAGACAGAAGCAAGGCTCGAACACCAGAGCGACCTGGACGCAAATCTTCCATTGTCAAGTCTGGAATCATTCGCTGCAACGTCTTCAAGAAAAGACGCTTCGAAAATGCACGGCGGTATTCGTTGATGCCAAAGGCCATGTTATTGAAGAAAAGCTTCCATGTACCACCGTATCCAAGGGCTTCCATCGTGTCTTTCAAGTCAAAGTCTGTTTTCCCGTAACCTTCCCTTTTAAAAGTGAAAACTGCGTTTGGACCACATTCAATTTCACCATCCGTCATTCGGGTGAAGTGAACTCCTAAAAAAGGAAAGTCTGGATTGGGAACCGGGTATATGAGATTTTTGACCTTATGCTTTGCCTGTTCTGTCAACTCATAATAGTCGCCTCGAAACCCGACGACGCGCTCTTTCAGCGGCACCCCGTCCTTTCGGGCCAAACGATCTGCCTGAAGGCCACCGCAAACGACCACATGCTTGGCACGAATGCCGTCTTGTGATTGATCTGTCCGCACTATGGTGTGATCTTCTGAGTGCTCAAAAGAGACCACTTCTTCCCCAAGACGCAAAGCACTATGAGACTGCAATCCAAGCGCCAAATCGACCATCTTTCGCGTGGCCGCGCGGTAATCGATGATACCTGTGCATGGAACCCAAAGAGCACCAACACCCTTGCAATGTGGCTCTATGTCCCTGAGCTGATCGCCATCAATACGCTCCAGACCTTCAATTTCATTCTTCTGACCAATTCCATGAATCTTCTCCAGCATAGGCAATTCAGATGGCTCCACCGCGACAACAACTTTACCACAAACATCATGCGGTACTTTGTGCTCTTCTGCAAAACGGACCAAAGCCCTTCGCCCTTCCACACAATTTTTCGCCTTCAATGATCCCGGCGGATAGTAAAGCCCTGAATGGATTACCCCTGAATTGTTTCCCGTCTGATGCCCTGCCAGTTCTCGCTCTTTTTCAATGAGCAAGATGGTACGGTTTGGATAGCGCTGCTGCAGCTGGTACAGGGTAGCTGCACCAACGATTCCTCCACCTACAATTACAATGTCAAAAGCGGCACTGGGGGTCTTTTCGTGAATCATCGGGGCAAAAGTACAACGGACTTCCTATCTTGGACACATGAGCAATGCACACAAAGCTGCAGGAAACACCCGTCGAATAGACAAAACACCGGAACAGGTCAAAAAAGCTTGGACCATGTATGACTGGGCCAACAGTGTTTATTCGCTTGTCATCACGACCGCAATCTTCCCCATCTTCTTCAACGCACTTACTTCGGAGCGAAATGAAGCGGGTGAAATCATCAACGATACCGTGATTTTTTGGGGGCGTGAACTCATCAACACCCAGCTTTATAGTTACGTTCTCGGAGCAAGCTTCTTATTTGTCATCATTGCCTCTCCCTTGCTCAGTGGCATGGCGGACGTTACTGGACGAAAACTGCAGATGATGAAAATCTTCTGTTACAGCGGAGCATTGGGATGCATTAGTCTCTACTTCTTCAATCCCGAACACCTCGAATGGAGCATGGCTGCGCTGTTTTTGGCCAACATCGGCTTTTGGGGAAGCTTGGGATTTTACAATGCTTTCTTGCCTGAAATCGCGCCCCGGGAGGAGCATGACAAGCTCAGCGCGAAAGGATTTGCAATGGGCTATGTGGGAAGCGTTTTGTTGCTTTTGGTGTGCTTAGCTTTAATAATGGGCGTAGGCAGTTTCATGACGCCTTGGGCTTTTGTCTTGGTTGCAGTCTGGTGGATCACCTGGTCGCAAACAACGTTTCGAACATTGCCTTCGAACCACCTCAACCACAAAATAACCCGAGACTTATTTGGTCGCGGATTTCGCGAATTGCGGCAAGTCGCACGAGACATGGCCGGAAGAAAAGATATGATCCGATTTCTATGGGCTTTCTTCATTCTATCCATGGCGTTGCAAACCATCATGCTCATGGCATCTTCATTCGGGATCAAGGAAGTGAACCTAAAAGACAACGAACTCATTGTAGCCATCATCGCCGTTCAACTTCTCTCAATTCCAGGTGCATTCTTTGTTTCGTGGGTAAGCAGCAAAATTGGAAACATAAAGACACTGATGGGGTGCGTAGTCATTTGGGCTGGGGTGTGCGTTTATACATACGGCTTGGTCAATGATGTCAATGGTTTTTATGTTGCCGCTGGCATCATTGGTTTCATGATGGGAGGAACACAAAGTCTGAACCGCTCCAGTTACTCCAAAATGCTCCCAGAAACCAAGGATCATGCCTCATACTTTAGCTTTTACGAAGTCCTTGAAAAAGGAGGGTTGATCATTGGAATGTTCAGTTGGGGATACATCGAGGGCTTCACTGGATCAATGCGCTCAAGTGTATTGGCACTGATTGTCTTCTTCGCAATTAGCCTGATTTTCCTCAACCTTATCCCGAAGAATCAGCCCATGCTCGAGGCTTGAGTTCATCGCTCAAGAAGACATCGTTCAATTCGAAACAGGAAGGTAGGCGTGTTCCAATAGCTCGAACTCAACCCTCCTATTTTGCTCCCGTCCCTTTGTTGTAGAATTGTCGCCAGTTGGCATCTGACTGCCGTGCCATTCAAGTTTGAGCCGATTGGGATCCACTCCTTTCTCACGAAGTGCCAACATCACAGACTCTGCTCGCTTTTCGCTCAGCTGGAGGTTGTAGGATTCTGAACCAATGAAATCTGTGTGGCCATTGACTTCAATCACGAGGTACCGGTTGACCAGCATTTCATTGGCCAAAACGTCCAACGAAGCGGTCGCCTCAGAAGTCAATTCATGTGCATCAAAATCAAACAAAATAGCATCCCATCGGACGTGTTCCCTTTGATAGACTTGCCATGGAGGATCGGTGACTGCAGCCTCAATGGAATGATTGAGACAAGAGCATTGCTCTGGCGAGGAAACGGATCGAACACGAACATCGTCGAGGTAGACATAGGCCCAATTGCTCGCGCCAGCTGGCGCATCATTCCGCTCCATCACATGCAATTCTTGAGGCGCTATAAAGTTTCCAATTGTCACAAACTGTTCCCCTCCCTCTGCTTGAAAAACATCACTCAACCGGGTCCAACTCCACCGATCGCTCAGCAAGTGCAGATCAGGATTGGACACTTGAGGGATTCCTGTCAACATTCCTTCACCGACAGCTTTT
This sequence comes from uncultured Flavobacteriales bacterium, assembly GCA_905479395.1. Classification (GTDB taxonomy): domain Bacteria; phylum Bacteroidota; class Bacteroidia; order Flavobacteriales_D; family Sanyastnellaceae; genus UA16. The sequence goes on along the minus strand of CAJQMI010000127.1, from coordinate 1,119 downwards.
GGTGCCGTCGGCGTGAAATACAGCCCCAGACCATCGGTGATTACCCTCCCTTCATCAGCTGCACAAACCCACCACTCGACACAAATCCATTCCCCCTTCTTTAGTGTGCGCAATAAAGAGGTCTGTAAATACTCTCTGTAAAAAGGTTTTGACTGCGAATAAAGCACAAGCCCTGCATACGCTTTGCCATCCAGCGCTGGTTGACTCCCAAACATATTATCAGGAACACCCGCTTTCCCTCCCGTTGAGCATGCATCAAAATGATCGGGTGTTCCAGCATTGGCCTGGTTCCAATCCACGATTGTTTTCAGTTGCGACTGCGTGTAATCTACGGGGCACCAGAACCTTTCTTCGAAGCTTCCGTTCGAAATCAAATCAGTTCCGAAACCAAGATTTTGACCAAAAAGGACAGTTGGCCATGCGGACACAATCAAGACGACTGCCGTACATCCTCTCAAGGAATTGTGGCCGGCCATATCCCCTCCGTTTACTTGATCAACTCAAATGTCACTCGACGATTTTGAGCGCGGCTAATGTCTGTGTCGCGGGTGCTGGCAGGATCCGAGTTTTCCATGGTATCGACCACCAACCGTGAGGCCTCGATTCCATTCTCACCAAATTTGGCAACCACTTGATCCGTGCGCTTCTCCCCCAATCCACGGTATCGAGGATTGATCTTTCCTTCATTGAATTCGTCTTCATCAGAATGTCCGATCACACGCAATTTCCATGAAGGATTTTCCTTGAGGATCTTGGCAAGCTTTGCAACCGTTGCCGATCCAGCCCCTGCAGGTCTGCGCTTGAGAAAAGCATAGTACACGGCAGAAATGCTCACAATTTCGTCAGGCGTCATGCTTTCACTCAAAACAACCGATGAGCCATAAACAAGGTCTGTGCGAACCTCGTCAGCTGCAGAACAAGCGCATTGCGATTTTGCATCGATGGGACGAAGTTTCACATTGTCCAAGTAGTAATAAGCCTGATTCTTAATGACACCTGCAATGCCTGTTGGCTTCTTCATCTTTTCATCTTCGACATCGCTATCTTGATGAAACCCCCCGATGATCAGGTATTCCTCTTGACCGGTGCCGATGAACGTGCCGCAAACAGTCTCCCAAC